>DAINPX010000310.1:0-4222 GCA_036743235.1 Melioribacteraceae bacterium | reverse complement strand
AAAAAATATTATATTTAAGGTTAAAAAAAATTTTAAAGGGAAAAGATGACATCGCAAGAAATTAGACAGAGTTTTTTAGATTTTTTTGAAAAGAAACACCACAACATAGTAAAAAGTGCTTCCGTAGTTCCTTTTGATGACCCGACATTGCTATTTACAAATGCCGGTATGAATCAATTTAAGGACGTTTTTTTGGGTACGGGGAAGCGTGATTATAAAAGAGCAGCCGACACACAAAAATGTATTAGAGTAAGCGGTAAACATAACGATTTGGAAGAAGTAGGACACGATACATATCATCATACCTTTTTTGAAATGTTAGGCAATTGGTCGTTTGGCGACTATTATAAATCGGAAGCAATTGAATGGGCTTGGGAATTATTAACTGATGTTTGGAAACTTCCCAAAGAAAGACTTTGGGCAACCGTTTATAGAACAGATGACGAAGCCTTGGAATTATGGAAAACCAAAACAGATATTAAACATTCTCATATTATTAAATTTGACGAAAAGGATAATTTTTGGGAAATGGGTGATACCGGTCCTTGTGGACCATGTAGCGAAATTCACATTAATATAAGTGACGATTATGATAATCCTAAATGGGTAAATGCAGGTACACCCGAATGCATTGAAATTTGGAACTTGGTATTTATTCAATATAATAGAGATTTATCGGGTCAATTACACGAACTGCCCGCAAAACATGTAGATACGGGAATGGGTTTTGAAAGGATTTGTGCCGTTATTCAAGGTAAAAAATCAAATTATGATAGTGATGTATTTACACCGTTAATAAATAAAATATCAGAAATTTCTAAAGTACCTTATATTAACGAGGAACATCAAATTGCTATGCGGGTAATAGCAGACCACATTCGCACTTTGACGTTTGCTATTGCCGATGGAGCAACTCCAAGTAACGAAGGAAGAGGTTATGTTTTAAGACGCATTTTACGCCGTGCTGCAAGATACGGTCGCAAAATTAATCTCACCAATCCCTTTTTATATAAACTTGTTGATACATTAGCAAACACTATGGGTAATATTTTCCCCGAAATTGTTGAAAATAGCGAAAAAGTTAAAAACATTATAAATGCAGAAGAAAACAGTTTTCATGCTACTTTGGATAGAGGTATCGAACTTTTTGAAGAAGCTGTTAAAAGAGCTAATACTTTGGGATTAAAAGTTATTCCCGGTGAAGAAGTATTTAAATTATACGATACTTTTGGTTTTCCTGTAGATTTAACGGCGGTTATGGCAAAAGAAAAAGGGCTTGAAATTGAAGAAGATAAATTTAATTTATTAATGACTGAACAGAAAGAAAGAGCTAGAAAAGTAACAAAAGAAAAAATTTCGGCATTAAACATTTCCGCTCAAACAGATTTTGGCGAAGATTTTTATAATTTGGAAGATACAATTTTTACGGGTTATACAACTATTTTAAGTAAAGCAAAAGTTGTTTATATTAAAAATTTGGATAATGCTATTGCACTTGTGTTAGATAGAACACCGTTTTATCCTGAATCGGGCGGTCAAATAGATGACCACGGAATAATAAAATTTAATGATACAGAGTTTATTATTACCGGTTTAACAAAAGTTAATAATAAAACAATTCACTTAATTGAAAAAACGGAACATAATTTTAAAGTTGGTGATGAAGTTGAAGCAATTGTTGAAGCCAAAAGAAGAAATGATATTATGCGAAATCACTCCGCTACTCATTTATTGCACAAAGCTTTACGATCCGTTTTAGGAACTCATGTTAAACAAAGCGGCTCGTTTGTAGGACCCGATAGACTTCGTTTTGACTTTTCACACTTTGAAAAAGTTAACGAAGCCCAATTAAAACTAATTGAAGAAACGGTTAACGAAAAAATACGTGAAAGTTTAGAATTACATCATCATCGCGATATTCCGTTTGAAAAAGCAAAAGAAATGGGAGCGTTAATGTTTTTTGGCGATAAATACGGCGATAAAGTTAACGTTGTTCAATTTGGTAATTACAGTATGGAATTTTGCGGAGGTACTCATGTTAAAAACAGTGCCGATATCGGAATGTTTAAAATTTTAAGTGAATCATCTATTGCCGGAGGTATAAGACGTATTGAAGCCGTTACAGGCAGAGGTGTGGAAAAATTTATTGAACAGCAACAAGAAGAAATTGTAAAACTTAATAATTTAACTTTGTTATTAAACGAAGAAAAACGCAAATTGGAAAAAGAATTATCCGAATTTAGATTGAAAGAAAAGCTTGGCAGTATTGATTTAGTTATTAAATCCGGTGTTGAACTATTGGGTAATAATATTTATAAAGGGAAAATTAACGCCGAAAATATGGATGAATTAAAAGCTTTTGGAGACGAACTTAGAAATAAAATAAAAAGCGGTATTGGTGTTTTATATTCCGAAATAGAACAAAAAGCCGGTATTGTTTGTGTTGTTAGCGATGATTTAATTAAAGAAAAGAAATATAGTGCAGGTAAATTTGTGGGAGCTTTAGCAAAACTTGTTGACGGAGGCGGTGGCGGTAAACCTCATTTGGCTACAGCAGGCGGAAAAGCCGTAAATAAAATTGATTTTGCCTTAGCAAATACTGAAGAGACTATTAAAAATTTATTATAATAGAATTATAATTTTCCCTCTTTAATTTTTAAATTATAAAAATTAAAGGGGGATTTTTTTGTTCATAATTAAACAATAATATCTTTTTTATAACCACTGAGGACTTTAACAAGCTTAACAATAATTATTACAAACTAAATAAAGTAAATTTTAGTGCTTAAATTTTTCCTTAATTAATTATTAAAAAAATATTCTAAAAAATTGTAGTTTTAAATGTTTAATTTATTTTTTTTGATATTATTATGAAAATTATTGTTGACGAAAACGTATCGTTTGCAAAAGAGGCTTTTTTGCAATTTGGGGATGTAATTTTAACCGAAGGCAGAAAAATTGACAATCAAATAATAAAAGAAGCCGATATTTTAATTATTCGTTCGGTAACTACCGTAAATAAAGAACTTTTAAAAGATACAAAAATTAAATTTATTGGCACTGCTACAATAGGTACGGATCATGTTAATAGTAATGCAATTGAGGAAAATAAAATTAGATTTGTAAATGCAAAAGGGTGTAATAGTTATGCAGTAGCCGAATATGTTATAACAGCAATTTTAAGTATTTCAAACAAACATGGTATAAGTTTAGAGAATAAATCTATTGGAATTATTGGTTACGGAAATGTAGGTAAAAAAGTTGAAAAACTATTAAAAGCTATCGGACTTAATACGATTGTAAATGACCCCCCACTTCAGGATGCCGGGTTTAATTATAATTTTGCCACTTTAAACGAAACTTTACAATGTGATATTGTAACATTTCATGTTCCATTAAATATAGAGGGGAAATATAAATCATTACATTTATTAAACGCTAACAATATTAGTTTAATAAAAAAAGATGCTATTATTATTAATACTTCCAGAGGTGCGGTAATTGATAACAAAGTTTTATTAAACAAAATAAATAATGACGGCAATTTAACAATTTTAGATGTTTGGGAAAACGAACCAAAATGCTTACCCGAATTAATTAATAAGGTTGAACTAGGTACGGCACATATTGCAGGATATACTTACGAGGGGAAAGTTATTGGTACAAAAATGATTTACGACCAATTGTGCAATTTTTTAAATGAAAAGCCGATTTGGGAGCCACCAATATATGGGAAAATATTAAAACAATATTTCTATAATAATCAATTAAACTTTTTTACAAATTTGCAGCTCATTTCCAAAGATATTTACGATATTTACACAGATAGTATTAATTTTAAAAGTGATATGATAAAATATAATTCCGAAACTATTTTTGATAATATTAGGAAGAATTATAAACTACGCTACGAATTTCCTAATTTTTCGATTACCAATATTAATGACAATACTATAAAAATTATTACAAAAGTTTTACGGTTTAAATAGAAAATAAAGATGTGGGATAGAAATAAAGTAAACACTCAAAATCATGAATTGTTTTAATTCATAAATAATTATTTAAAATGATTATTTAACCTTAAACACTTAACATTTAACCTTATTTTGTTTTTTCCTGTTTCTCTTGGTTCAGAAAAGATTTTTAAGCAGGATAGTGCAATTGTAAAAACCCTCTATCAAAACCGATGAATTCTTTTTAATTCAATATTCAAAATTCAAAA
>DAINPX010000309.1:0-4237 GCA_036743235.1 Melioribacteraceae bacterium | reverse complement strand
ATTTCATCGCAATCACCTTTTACAAAATGCTCGATTACGGCAATATTATCAACATTTAACATTTTTGATAATTTTAGTAAAGCATAATTATCTTCAATAGTTTCATATGCAGAAGCAACAAAAGCAATCTCATTCGGTTTATAATCTTTAATTACATCGGCTATTTTTTTAACCGCCTTGGCTAAATCAAATTTAATAAATTTGTCGTGTTCTTTAACAAAACATCCGTCAATTCTTGTTTCAACATTATTTACATGTTTAAAGGTCTCTAATCTACCTTTATCGCACATCCAATAGCTGTTTACATCCGCATTATAGCGAGGAGTTAAACGCAAAACCTCATTATTTCTAACCCAAATTTCGGTATTACAACCTCGTGAGCACCCTATACAAACCGATTCGGTTGAGGACATCTCCCATACTCGTGACTTAAACCTAAATTCTTTACTGGTTAAAGCACCAACGGGACAAATATCCGTGGTATTTAAAGTATAATTATTATCAAAGCTTTCACCCGGGAAAGTATTAATTGTAACTCTATCGCCTCTTTTAACAAAGGTTAATTGGTTTTTCTTGGCAATTTCATCCGAAAAGCGAATACAACGGCTACATGATATACAACGTTCTCCGTCAAAAACTATTCTGGGTCCAAGGTTTACTCTTTTGCTTTTATGTTGTTTTTCTTCAACAAAACGGCTTTCACCAACACTATGGCTATATGTGTAATCTTGTAATTTACATTCACCCGCCTCATCGCAAATAGGACAGTCCAACGGATGATTTATTAAAATAAATTCCATAACAGCTTTTCTTGCATCAACCGATTTTTGTGAATTCACATGAACCACCATACCGTCTGCAGCATAAGTTGAACATGCTATTACAAGTTTTGGCATCTTTTCAACCTCAACCAAACACATCCTACAATTTCCAGAAACCGAAAGTGAAGGATGCCAGCAAAAATGGGGTATATCTAACCCGTTTTCGGTTGCCACTTCAATAATTGTTTGACCGGGTTTAAATTCGTAATCGTTACCGTTTATTGTGAGTTTTCCCATTAAATCTGTATTTCCTCAAATTTATTTTCAACATCTATATTTTCAAGCATGTTCTTTTTACCTGAAATCATTTTTAACATTTTACTTTCGTCTAACTCGCGTATTGCAAGTTCTTGAATATCTTCTATTGTAACACTATCAATAGACTTAATAGTTTCATCAGAGTTTTTAATTCTACCAAAATTTATATATGAGTGAGCCATCCGAGATGCTCTATTACTCATGCTTTCAAGACCCATCCAATAGCTTCCTTTCAAATACTCTTTAACTCTATTTAATTCGTTTTTACCTACCGGTTTTTCTCTAAGTTTCTTAAATTCTTCAATTATTAAATTATATGCTTTTTCAATATTTTTTTCGTTTGTAGATAAATATACACCAATAGTCGAAATATCAGAAAATGAATTTAGGAATGAATTAATTTGATAAGATATTCCGTTTTTTTCTCGTAACCTCTGAAAAAGTCGTGAACTACTTGTTTCGCCTAATAAGTTTGATAAAACATTTAATTTTACTCTTTCTTCACTTTTGTACCCAACTGTTGTTTTACCCATTAAAAAATGGATTTGGGCTATTTTTTTGTTTAAAAATACATTTTTACAAGAAGTTAATTGTAATGGATATCTTTCTATTTTTTCACCAACTTTTAAATTAGTTAAATACTTTTCGGCATATTCTATAATTTTATTATGTTCTATCGATCCGGCAGCAACAATATATAGATTTTTTGCATTATATCTTAAACAAGCATAATCTTTTAATATTTCATGTGTAAAAGAGAAAATGCTTTCTTCGTTTCCTAATATGGGATACCTTAATGAATTTCCGGAATAAATCACTTCTTCGAATTTATCAAATATAAAATCTTCGGGAGTATCTTCAACATCTTTTAATTCTTCCAAAATCACATTGGCTTCTTTTTTTATTTCATTATCTTTAAAAACTGAATTTTGCAACATATCGCTTATTACTTCAAAACTTTTTTCGGCATGTTTTCCCAATCCTCGCACATAAAAACATGTCAACTCTTTTGATGTGTATGCATTTAGATATCCTCCAACTGATTCAATTTCATCAGATATCTTTCGAGATGTCCTTTTATTTGTTCCCTTAAAAACCATGTGTTCAATAAAATGGCTTATTCCGTTTGTTTGGTCAGTTTCGTCTCTACTTCCCGAAGTTATCCAAAAACCTAACGAAAATGATTTCACATGAGGAACATTTTCGGTTATTATAGTAATTCCGTTATCCAACTGCGATATATTATAATTAAACACTAATTATCTCTTTATTTATGCATTTTAAACTTTAAATATAGATAAACAAATATTTTAAATCAAGGAAAGATTTACTTAGATTTTTTTTGAAAATGAAAAGTAAATTAACCGGTCTTAATTTTTTTTACTACATCAATTAGATATACAAATAATAATTATTACATATAAAAAAAGTGAGACGCCCAAATAAGCGTCTCAATAATTTAATTTTTGGATCTTTTATTTAAACTATTTTTTCGGTCTGTACATATGTGTAGATTGTCCGAAAAATACTTCTGCCGATTCCATTACGGATTCCGACAAAGTTGGATGCGGATGAATAGATAATGCCAAATCTTTTGCGGTAGCAGCCATTTCTATTGCAACAACTCCTTCTGCTATCATCTCACCGGCATTTACTCCTACAATTCCAACACCTAAAATGCGTTCGGTTTCAGGGTCAACTATTAGTTTAGTTAAACCTTCGTTTCTATCAATTGTTGTTGCTCTTCCGCTTGCACCCCATGGAAATTTAGCCACTTCATATTTTATCCCTTTTTCTTTAGCTTCTGTTTCGGTTAAACCTGCCCAAGCAAGCTCAGGGTCGGTAAATACTACTGCAGGAATTGCGTTCGGTTCAAATGCAACTTTATGCCCTGCAATTGATTCGACTGCAACCTTACCTTCTGCACTAGCTTTATGTGCCAACATGGGATTACCCACTACATCACCAATTGCATATATTTTAGGATCTGCAGTTTTTAATTGTTCGTTAACTTCAATAAACCCGCGTTCGTTTACTTTAACTTTTGTGTTTTCCAAACCAAAGCCTGCAGTAACAGGTCTTCTGCCTATAGAAATTAAAACTTTATCAAATTCAACTTCATCTTTTGGAGCTTTTTCACCTTCAAATTTTACATATACTTTGTTATCTCTAACTTCCAAACCGGTAACTTTGGTACTTAACAAAACAGATTCCATTTTTTTATTAATACTTTTAGAAAGTACCATTGCCATATCTCTATCGGCACCCGGTAATAATCCGTTTGTCATTTCTACAACTGTTACTTTACTTCCCAAAGCAGAATAAACCGAACCTAATTCCAGTCCTATGTATCCGCCGCCAATTACAAGCAATTTACCCGGAATATCGTTTAATTCCAATGCACCTGTAGAATCCATTACCAAGGGGCTATCAATAGATAGTCCGGGTATTTTTGTAGGAACGCTTCCTGTTGCAATAATAACATTATCAAAAGTTAATTCTTGGGTCGTACCGTCAAGTTTTTCGATAAACAAAGTATCCGAATTTTTAAACGATGCTTTACCTAAAATATAGTTAATTTTTCGCTGCTTGCTTAACATTCCCAAACCGCCGGTCAATTTATTAACCACGCTTTCTTTCCAAGAACGTAGCTTATCTAAATCAATTTTCGGCTTTTCAAAATATACTCCCCAATTTTTTGCTTCTTCTGTTTCGGTTAATAATTTAGCTACGTGCAATAATGCTTTAGAAGGAATACATCCCCTATATAAACATACACCGCCCGGATTTTTTTCCAAATTAATTAAAGTAACCTGCATTCCTAAATCTGCGGCTAAAAATGATGCAGCATATCCTCCCGGACCTGCACCTATAACCGCTAATTGAGTATGGTTTGACATTCTATCTTCTCCAATTCTTAAGTTATCATCCTTCAAGTGTTAATAAAAAAGGTTGTTCTAATGCGTTAATAATCCATCTAATAAATCTTGCCCCGTCTGCACCGTCAATAATTCTATGATCATAACTTAGCGATAGCGGAAGCATCAATCTCGGTTCAAATTTACCTTCTATATAAACCGGCTCGTAAACCGAACGTGAAACACCCAATATAGCAACTTCCGGCGAATTAACAATAGGAGTGAAATATGTGCCGCCTA
>DAINPX010000308.1:0-4266 GCA_036743235.1 Melioribacteraceae bacterium | reverse complement strand
TAAACTTGTATGGTCAGCATTATTATAACTAACCCCAATATTAAATATATTAAGCCACGTTGTGGTTTTATTAGATTAGTATTAAATTTATAATTTATTTACTAAAGGTACAGAACTATTCTTTTAGATAAATTAAATGATATTTTTTAATGTAACTTGCTTGACATAGATTTGAAAATTGTTTAATTTAATAAAAGATAATCAACTCTTATTATTTTTTTATTGAGGACTAAATGGTAAAACACTTTACAATTATTCTAACATTATTATTAATCCCTTTGCAACAAATTTTTTCCCAATTTAAGTATGATGATTTTAAAACTCCGGCTTATTGCGGAAGTTCTTGCCATACAGATTTTTATCAAATGTGGCAGCAGGCAATGATGTCGCAATCTTACACACATCATTGGGATGAAATTGAGTATTTTAATTTAGCCATACCGCATGCCGAAAAAGACAAAAAAGTTGCAGAAGTAAAAGAAGGTTGTAATGGATGTCATGCACCTATTTCGTATGTTGTTGGTGACGTTCCTCCACCCAAACCACACTTAAATTCACGCGCTAACGAAGGAGTTTCGTGCGAAGTATGTCATTCTATAACCGGATTTAAAGATGACATTCCACATAATTTTAATTATATAATGCAACCGGGTAAACAAAAATTTTCATCTCGAGTTGGTGAAGTTAAATCTCCCGTTCACGAAATTGTTTTATCACCGTTACATAAATCAGGTGATTTTTGTGGTATCTGCCACAACGAAAAAAGTCCTTACGGTATTTGGGTAAAATCTACACATTTGGAATGGAGAGAAGGTCCATACTCTAAAGAGGGTGTGCAATGTCAGGATTGCCATATGCCAAAAGCACCATTTAAAACAGCTTCATTAGGCTCATATTATAACGATGCCCGTTTGCATCTGTTTCATGGAGCACATGATAACGGAAAAATTGCCGGAACAATTGAATTGCGAATTCATCCCGATATTAAAGAAGTTGAACCGGGGAGTGTAGTTAAATTTACTTTAGCTTTATTTAATCAAAAAACCGGACATAAATTTCCAACAGGTTCGGTTGAAGATAGAATTGTTTGGTTGCATGTTGAGGCAACAGATGCATCAGGAAAGAACTACCATTTACCCGTTGATAAAAAAGGATTTGAAGGTGAAGAATATACAATTTCCACTGATATAAACGGGTATTTTGACATGGGGATACCTTTAAATATTCCGGATTTTAAAGGTGTACAACGAGATGGCGTTCCTTTTGGAGATAGAATTTACAGAATGCCTTATTTTGACCCTAACGGAAATATTACCATACAACAATGGAATACGGCTTCGCTTGGAGTAGATTACAGAATTGGACCGCGAGAAACCAAAACCGAAACATTTACCTTTAAACTGCCCGATAATATTCCGTTGGGTAAACTTAAAGTTAAAGCCGTATTAAATTATCAAAAGTTAATAACTCCAGTATCTAAATTTTTAAATGTACCGGACGAAGAAAGCGAAGTTGTTAAAGTTAATGAACATTCAACAGAAATAACAATAGTAGATTAGAGGATAATATGAAAAAGATTTTATTTGTTTTAATATTAATTGTTTTTATTTGTTCTGCAATATCCGAAGTTTTGGCTATTCCTGCATTTGCGCGTAAGTATAGTATGAGTTGCCAAACATGTCATACGCAATTTCCAAAAATAAAACCATACGGAGATGAATTTGCAGGAAACGGATTTGTATTATCCGATAAAGATGCACCAAGGTACTTTGTTGAAACAGGAGATTCAGAATTATCTTTAATTCGTGATATCCCTTTAGCTTTACGAATGGAACTATACGGTACTTATCAAAACAGGAAGAATGAAAACAATGACTTAAAAACGCCATATTTATTAAAGTTTATGAGCGGTGGAGCATTAACAAAAGATATTGCTTACTATTTTTATTTTTTCTTTAGCGAAAGAGGCGAAGTAGCCGGAATTGAAGATGCTTTTATTATGTTTAATAATTTGTTTGATTCGGAACTTGATTTATATATAGGACAGTTTCAGGTTAGCGACCCACTATTTAAACGGGAATTGCGATTAACATTGGAAGATTACCAGCCTTATAAAGCACATCCTGGTTTAAGCAAGGCAGGTTTAACTTACGATAGAGGAATTATGCTGACTTATGGATTTGAAACCGGAACAGATGTTATTTTCGAGATTCTAACAGGAAACGGAATAGGAACTGCAAACGAGTTTAAAAACTTTGATACCGATAAATATAAAAATTTTATGTTACGTTTATCTCAAGATATTGGAGAGGTTGCCAGAATTGGTGCTTTTGGCTATTACGGAAAAGAAAAACTTGAAGATAATAACGGTATTCAGTGTTTAAACGAAATTAACAACTTTGGCGGTGATTTAACTTTAACTTTTGGAGACAAATTAGAAATTAACGCTCAATATACTTTTAGGACGGATAAACAACCATTACCAAGTTTATATAATAGCGATAAGATAAAAACAACGGGAGCTTTTGGAGAAATAATATATAATCCTGCCGGAGACGAAAGTAAATGGTATGGTGTTGGCTTATTTAATTATGTACAATCAGATTTAAACGAGTTAAATTACAAATCGGCTTCGTTACATCTTGGATATATGCTAAGACGAAATATCAGATTAATAAGCGAATATACTTATAATATTACTAAAGAATACGGATTGCTTAGTATTGGTATTGTTTCTGCTTTTTAATTTGCGTTTTTTAATAAATGCGGTGTTTTAATGCCGCATTTTTTATTTTAAAATTGTTATTTTTGCAAAAACGAAAATTTAATATGGAAGAAATTACATCTATAAATACAATTAATAAAAACTACGAAAGTAAATTTAAAGAAAAAGGTTCATTATTTATTGGAATTGCATTACCCATAAGTACACCTGAAGAAGCAGATGAATATTTAATAAAAATAAAAAAAGAATATTACGATGCCACACATCATTGTTATGCATATAAGGTTTACCCTAACATTACAAAATACAGTGATGACGGAGAGCCTACAGGAACTGCCGGAATTAGGTTATTGAATGCAATTAATCATTATGGATTAACAAATATACTATTAATTAGCATTAGATACTTTGGAGGTACAAAACTTGGGGTTGGACCACTTGGGAAAGCATATTATAAAAACGGAATAGACACATTAGAAAATAGTTCAATTATTACTAAGGAATTATATTATAATTATACTGTAGAATATGAATATAATTTAACAAAAACAATTCATTTTTTATTAAACAAATATTACTGTAAAATTCAAAATACAACCTATAGTCAAATTACTCAAATTACAGAATTTAAGATAAAACCAACTTTAATATCTTCTATAAGTGAAGAACTTAATTCCTTAACAAATAACAAAGCCAAACTAAATTTTTTAAATTCTAAAGAGTTTATACTTAATTAAAAGGATTTAAATAGATAAGTTTGATAATTAAAAGTAGTAATCTTTTAAGTAAACATTTTTTTTGATTTTTATTTAATTGAAAACATTAATAAAAAAATAAATAATTTATTAATAATTCAAGTAATACTAACCTAATAATTAGAATATGAATTTATCTAATAAATTCATAGAATAAAAATGAAAACACCAAAAGAAGGGGGAAAAATTTAAATAGTAGTTAGAAAAGCTTAGAAGAACAAATTACCTTACTTATTACTAGTCACTTGTTGTGCGTCACGACCAACAAGTCATAATTAACAAGTTGCAAAAAATGATAAGTTGAAAATATAAAAAGATTATTCTCAAGATTTGAAAAATGTTAATAATGCGCCGGCCCAAGATGAAGCTTTAACTCGCCTTTATATTCTTGACACCAAATTGAAATGTACTGTTCTTCTGCAATTTGGAACGAACTTACTACTTTTAAAAAGTTCAAGCTCGAAATGAAGTATGTTATTCACAATATTTATGCAGTAGAAACTTAACATAGATAGTTTTGAGAAGTAACATAAACTAAATACGTTTCACTAATGATGAATATCTTACTAAAACTTTGTATTTGGCTTCTTATTATGTTTCTAAAAGTAGGGCTATCCAATGTAGATATTGGGGCTTGATTTTTAAAAAGAAACACATTATTTTTGATAAAAGAATCACTTATTTTTTCTTATTTCTATTTCTCGTTTACATAAAATGCTGGACAACCTTTCTTTATTTTAATTAATTGGTGTATATAATGGATGATAATATTATTAAAATTATTGT
>DAINPX010000307.1:0-4294 GCA_036743235.1 Melioribacteraceae bacterium | reverse complement strand
CTTTTGTAAATTTGCCAATTCGCTCCATTGCTTATAATTACCGGCGTAACCATGTAACATAATAACAAGCGGAAGTTTTTCCGAACTATCTTTAGTTGGAGTAAAAACATAAACAGTATCGGTTGCCGGAATATAATCCGAATTTAATAAATAAATTTGTTGTGAGTAGATATTAGTACAAACAAATAAAAGGATAAAAGCAATTTTTTTCATAATTATTTTTAGAGTTTTGTTAATGTTTTAATAATTTCGGTAGGAGAGTTTAAATTTGTTATTTTTTCAATACTACTTAATTTACCTATTTTTGAAGCTATTTCTGCTAATAAATTAAGTTGTAAATCGTTTTCGCCTTGAGGCGTAATTAAAAATATAATAACTTTAGCAGGTAAGCCGTCTAATGAATCAAAATCAATTCCTTCTTTCGAAATTGCTATAATTACGCTAGGTGAAGTAACTGCAAACTTGGCGTGAGGAAGTGCCAAATGATTTTGTAATCCTGTTGAAAGTAATAGTTCGCGTCTTAAAACTTCTAAATGCAATTCTTTTTCATTAAGGTTTAAATTTGTTGCAGCTAAAGTACACAGTTCCTTTAATAATTCACCTTTATTATTAACGTTTGTAAAGTAAATAAGTTTTTTATCTAATAAGTCAATAATAGAACGGTTTCGTAAAAATTTAACAAAATAATTTAAAAAAGGACCACTTGTTATACTTGTTAAAATTGCCATTATAACAATAGCAACAAATATTTCTTGATTAATAACACCGGATTCCAAAGCAATTAATCCCAAAATTATAGCCATTGAACCTCGTGCGTTTAAACCAAAAGAAATTGCCCACGATTCATATTTATTTAATTTCGCAAAATAATAACTTCCTATACCCACTCCAATTATTTTTGCAGCAAAAGCAAAAAATATAACAAAAAGGACTAAAATAGGATCAAAATTTTGAATAAAATTTACTTTTAGTCCAATCATTACAAAAAACAACGGAGCAAAAAATCCGGCTGTAAATTGATGGATTATCTCTCTATGTTCATTTGTAAAATGTTCGGAATTACCAACAGCAATACCCACAATAAAAGCACCGAATATTGAATGAATACCAATTGATTGAGTAAATAATGACCCCAATAAACAAATTACAATTGAAAAGGCAATAACCCCACCGGGTCCGGAAATATAATTTACAACAAAAGGTAAAATTCTGTTAATAATTGCTCGACCAATAGTTAAAGTTATTGCAACAAACACAAGAACACTAATTATTACAAAAATTATAGTATTTATGGTTGAAGATGTTACAATCATACTTAGTAAAATTGAGAAAAAAATCCAACCTATTAAATCATCAACCATTGCAGAAGCTAAAATTAACCCTCCAATTTGTGTTTTGAGAAGGTTAAGGTCTAATAGTGTTTTAGCAATAACGGGCAAAGCCGAAATAGATAAAGCAGTACCAAAAAACAAGCTGAAAATTAATTTATACTCGGGATGGAACTTAATTATTGATTCGTAAAAAAACCAACCTGATAAAAATCCAATAATAAAAGGAACAACAACTCCAAATAAACTTATAATAGCAGCGGCTTTTCCTTTTTTAACAATAAGAGGGATTTCCAATTCCATTCCGGCAACAAATAATAATAAAATTACACCTATTGAGCTAATACCATCTAAGGCAATAAAAGCATTTGGTGAGGATTTAAAAACATATTCAAAAGAATTATGAAAATAATTGCCCAATAACGAAGGACCGAGAACTATACCTGCAATTATTTCACCTATAACTGCCGGTTGTTTAACCAGTCTGCTTAATTCACCAAAAACTCTTGCAAAAATTAGAAGAACCGATAATTGTATTAAAAGTATGATAACTTCGTGGTGGTTTAATGTAACCATATATTACCGTATAATTAGTAAATTAGAAGGTAAATCATCATAAAAATACCTAAATTCATCGGCAACAAATCTATCAAAAATAGTTGTTTTTTTAGGCGGTGATGAAATAACCAATAAATCAGCTTTAATTTCTTTAATGTAATTTGAAAGATTAAATGCAACTTTTTCGTAAAAACAACTTATTTGAATTGGAACTTTTCCGGTTAGTTGCATCTCGTCAATATATATTTTTATTTTCTCCTTTTCTTCTTCAATAAAGTTATTTATTGCATTAGTTGATTCTTTAATAGAACCGGAATCTAATCCTGAAAGAGATAACCCGGGTACCCATAAGTCTCTAATAAGACAAAAATTTTCAGCTTTTTCTATATTTGCAAATTCGTATGCAGTTTTAATTGCGCGTTCGCATTCATTTGTATAATTAACCAATGTGCAAAATTTATTAAATTTTTTATTAAATTTTTGCTCCATCGAAACAATTAATACCGAGCATTTTGCTTCGTGCATTAAACGTCTTGCTACAGAACCTATATAATGTTTAACAAAATTTTCTTTTTTTAATGCTCCGGCAATAAGCAAATCTATTTTTTCTGAAGTTACTGTTTTTAAAATAAAATCTGCGGGATCATCTTTCCCTTCAATAATTTTAATTGTATTTAAATCGCATTTACTATCAATTAAAATTTTTTCAAGTTCGGCTTTATCTTTGTTATCTGCCGAAGTTGAGTGAATAATGCAAAGTTCCGCCCCATATAATCTTTTTATGTGCAGAGCAACAGCAAGATTGTTATGCATTGATGGCGAAAATGATAAAGCTAAACCAATTTTGTTAAAGGACATAGTTCTATTCTAATTGTTTAATACAATATAATAATTTTTATCTTAATCTAAAAGTTTAGAATTTCTAATATCGGAATAAATAAAGTGTAAAAAGTTTATTTTTATTAAATTTAATAATTTAAAATGGTGGTTAATTTTTAGTAATTAGATTATGATGTTATATTAAAAAAATCCTGTTTGATTGTTGTAAAGTTCAATAGGAAGTTATTTATAATTTTTAAGTATAAACTAAAAGAAATACACATGAAAATTTGTGCTTAATAAAATTAATTATTTTTGAATTTGAAATAATATAAATTAGGACAATATTATTGTTAACTTAACAGATTAAAGTTTTTACTAACATTACCTTAGTAAATTAAGTGTTGTAACTTATTAAAAAATAATGTGTTATAAAAATAGTGTTTGTTAAAGAACCATTTGTTTTTTAATTTAACAGATTAGATTTTTATTTATAAGATGAGTTGATTATGAAAATAGCAGTATGCCAATTAAATTCCGTAATTGGGGATTTAGAATTTAACAAAAAGAAAATACTTGAACACTATTTTAAAGGAATTCAGGACGGAGCGGATTTGGTTATTTGTCCTGAATTATCATTACCCGGATATACTCCTCAGGATTTAGTTGAAAAAGAAGAATTTAGAAACGCCGTAACCCTGGTAACCGAACAAATTGCCGAGTGCACCAACAAAGTTGGATTGATATTTGGTACAATTACCGAAGAATATGATAATGTAGGCAGCGGTTTATATAATTCGGCGGTATTATGTTACAACGGTAAAATCCAATTTACGCAGAAAAAAACTTTATTGCCGAATTATGATGTTTTTGACGAAGTAAGATATTTTGAATCTGCTAAAGAAGTATATATACACAAATTTAATGGCATTAGACTTGGAATTTCGATTTGCGAAGATATTTGGAATGATTCCGATTATTGGAAAAAAAGAAGATATGCAGTTGATCCGGTTCAGAGATTAGTGGATAAAGGCGCCGAACTTTTATTGAATATATCGGCTAGCCCTTATGCCTACGGAAAAAGAGAACAAAGGAAACAAATGTTGTCGGTTTTAACTAAAACCGATAGTATCCCTTTAGTTTATGCATGTTGTGCGGGGTCACAAACAGATTTAATTTTTGACGGCGGAAGCATGTGTTTTGATAAAAACGGTGAATTAAAAAAACTTGGTAAAAAGTTTACGGAAGATTACTTTATTTTTGATACGGAAGAAAACTATGATTCAATTACAAATGTTGAGGATAGTTTTGAAGAAGAAGTTCTTAATGCATTAGTTTTTGGAGTAAAAGAATATGCTATGAAAACTGGTTTTAAGAAGGCTTTGTTGGGCTTATCGGGAGGAATAGATAGTGCGTTGGTTACTTATATTGCGGTTAAAGCGTTAGGCAAAGAAAATGTGCATGTCGTTTTAATGCCTTCTAAATATAGTAGTGAAGGGAGTATTAAAGACTCCTTGAAACTTATTAATAAATTGGACATCTCATATGATACGTTAAATATTCAGCCGGTTTTTGATACTGTTTTGGAT
>DAINPX010000306.1:0-4308 GCA_036743235.1 Melioribacteraceae bacterium | reverse complement strand
CGCAAAACTGTTAATCTTATATTCACTCTCTTCAAAATTACAACCCAGCAAATAGAAACTTGATGTGTTTTTATCCGATAAAATTGCAACAATAATGTTTTTATTCATTTTGTTTATCGGGCAATACGAAATCATTCTGCTCCCATTTTTAAGTAAATCTAAAGTTGAGTTTTCAAACTCTGGAATACTTAAAATCGGAATACTTTTTATATCAAAAACCTGATGATTTTGCACAATTAAATAATTCATAAAGCGTATCCGAATGCTTTTGTAATTTCTATTAAATTAGGTGTTAAAAATTTCGAGGCACTTGAAGCAACTACAACCAATAGAATAACCAATAAAACTGAAACTATATTAATTATATCAAAACTATCTTTTTTGCCTAATAGCTTAATATCGTTTTCTTCTTTATATACCATATTAAACGTTATTTTTCCCATATTAATAAAAATAAAGAGTAACAGTATCATTAAAAGGATTAAAACAAACGGTAAATCGGAAATAAGTATTCCCTCAAATATTGTTAATTCGCTAAAAAATATTCCGAACGGAGGAATACCCGATATTGCCATATAAGCAATAATAAATAACCAACCGGAAATAGGAAAATGCTTTAATACGCCGTTAACCTTATTTATTTCTCTACTTCCGTAAAACCGGTGAATTTTTCCTGCAGATAAGAACAATATAATTTTACAAATCGAATTATAAAAAGCATGTAACAAAGCACCTAAAAACGCAATGTTGCCAATTCCCAAACCAAGCGTAATAATACCCAAATGTTCAACACTTGAATATGCCAACATTCGTTTGTAATTATTTGCCTTAAACATATAAATAAAAGCGGCAATTATGGAAAGTACAGCTCCGATAATTAATAAAGTTCGTGCAAATTGAAATGAATCGGTGAATTTAATAATATTAAAAATTCGCATTACCCCTATTAAAGCCGTAAGCCTTAACGAACCTGACATTAATGCAGCAATTGGACTTGGAGCATTGGCTGTTGCATCAACATCACCGTTATGCATAGGAGCAATACCTATTTTAGTACTTAACCCGATAAAGATAAAAATGAAACTTGCTTTTAACCAAATAGGATTTAGTTCTTTTGCATGCGTAATAAATGAACTAAAGAATAATTGTCCCCCTTCTATACTTGTATCTTTAGAAGATAAAGATAGGAACAATATTCCGATAAAAGCAAAAGCAATGCCTAAAGATACAACAAAAAGATATTTCCACATTGCTTCCAAAGCTTCTTCGTTCTTATAAAAATAAATTAACGGTGCAACACTTAATGTAGTAGCTTCAACAGATACCCAGTACATTCCAAAATGGTTACTTAACAAAGCTGCACTATTGCTTGCCAGATAAACATTAAGTAACAAAAAATAATAACTGTAACTAATTTTAGCTTCTTCGTTAATTCTTTCTTTTATAAATTTGTACGAAACCAAAACTACCCAAAAATAGACATTGCTTAATATTAGCAAAAAATATCTGTTTAACCCGTCCAATTCAAAAAACATGGGCATTTTTGAAGAAAAATTGTTTGTAAAAACAATAAACGAAAAAGCTAAATGAAAGCCGCCCGTAATTAAGGAAAACATATATTGCAGTTTTAAATCTTTTATTGCAAAAAGAAGTGCCGCAATAAATAAGGGGAACATAATAAATATTAAAAATTCTATCATTAGTCTTTCAACCTATCTAAGTGTGTAACTTCAAACCCGGAAAAAGTGCTTTTAATCCTATTCAATGCAATTCCCATTAAAAAAACCACAACAAACAAATCCAACATCACGCCTAATTCAATTGTCATAGGAAGTTCGCTTGCAACCACAGTACTTAAAAGAAAAATACCGTTTTCCATCACTAAAAAACCACATACATGAACAATTAATTTTTTACGGAACATAATAATATAAATACCCGTAAAGATTGACGAAAACCCTACTGCAAAAGGAATAATTTCCAGCTTGGTAATACTTGATAAATATATTGAGAAAACAAAAGTTAGTACAATTGTTAAAATAACCAAGCTTAAAAAAGAAATTTGTTCAATTGTCGGTTCAATTTTTCGTTTAACATCAAGCTTTAATATTATTTTGTTAATATATATGGGAATAACAACCCCTTTTACAACAAATATTGTTAACGGTAATATTACGCTAAAAGGGTTAAAATTATCTAAAAGCGGAATAAATAATAAAAAAGTTAATAGTGCCCCTTGAATTGCCAATATGGTTACATACGCTTTTACACGATAAGTAACAGCCACATAAAATAAAGTTAAACAAAATAAAATACTAAATACGTTTTCCATAGATTCCTATTTTGTAAAAGTATAAATAATAATATTCAATAAGCCTATTGCAGTAGTAAACAATAAATATAAAGGAATATTTTTAAGTTTATATCTTGAAGTAATCGTTTCTATTAAAGCCAAAAATGCCGAAAGAGAAATAAATCCTACTAAAAAAATAACTACTTGTAGTGTAGGACTAAACGAACCGAACGGGTAAAATAATGAGATTTCCAAAATTGCATAAATTAATAACTTTATATAACTTGCGTATTGATATAAAAACAAGTCAAAACCCGAATTATCCAAAATCATTACTTCATGAATCATTGTTAATTCCAAATGTGTGTTTGGGTCGTCAATTGGCATTCGGCTACACTCGGTAACTGCCAACATAAATACGGATATAGAGCAAATTATAATAAAAATAATGTAATAAACATTTTCTAATCTAATGCTTGTAAAAACATCGTAAAATGAATAATAACCGCTAATAAAAGCAATACTTCCAAAGGAGAAGAAAAATATCGGTTCGGCAAAAAGTGCAAATAAAGCCTCGCGTGAAGCCCCCATTCCTTCAAAAGAACTACCAATATCCATAGCTCCCATAATTTGAAAAAATCTGGCAGTTCCAAATAAATAAGCAAAAAGAATTATATCGCCCTGAAAACTAATAATAGATTTAAGAAACATTACAGGCAATATTATTGCAGCAATTATTACAAACACAAAATTAATTATTGGTGAAATTCTGCTTATAAATGATGTTCCGTTAGCATTTATTGTCTCTTTTTTGTAAAGTCGTAATAATTCATTGTAGGGCTGATAAAAGGGAGAGCCAACTCTACCGGTGAACCGGGCTTTAAACTTATTTACCAAACCTGCAAAAAGAGGGGCTAAACTTAAAATAATTAAAATTGAAAATAAACCTTGAAAAATTTTTACATCCATATAAAAGCTATTATACTATAAATTAAAAGAATTGTTAAAATTAATGCTACGTAATGACGAATATCTTTTAAACTAAAAAGTTTAATTTTTAGAGAAAGATTTTTAATAAAACTAAATATCGGAAGCACTAACTTATTATCAACTATATCCGAACTATGCGAACTAAAAGTTGATTTGATAGGAAAAGGAGTTTCGGAAACTTCAAAATTTTTACTATACATCAATAAATTTTTGGGTATTGAATTAAGTTCATCGGCAAAAGAACTTGCAGTATATTGCATTCTGTTATTTAATTTTGTATATCCGCAACCCCAAGCATCCGAAATTCTTCTTCCATATTTCAACTCTGCTCTAAGCTTAACAAAATAAACAATAAAAATTATTATTGCTATTGCAGAAAATATTGAAGTAAAATAAAACCAATTTATACTAATTAAATTATTTGCATTGTATTTTAATTTAAATACAGAAATAATAGAGTTGTTAATTATTCCCACAAATGGATAAGGGAAAAGACCAATTACCAAACATAAGGATGCAAGGATAGATAAAGAAATTTTTTCGTAAATACTCGTAACAAATTTATTTATCGGTTTCCTTTCGGCACCTAAAAACATTATTGAGTTTACTTTTGTAAAACAAGCTACGGCAAGCCCTCCTACAAAAGCCAGTCCAACAACTAAAGCCAACATAATAATAGGATAGAATTGTTTAATTTCTCCGGCAGACTTAAATAAACCCGAATAAATAATAAACTCACTAATAAACCCGTTAAAAGGGGGCAATCCGCTAATGGCAACCGAACCTATTAAAAACATTACAGATAAGTATTTAGCTTTATGTACAATACCACCCATCAGTTCAATATTGCGTGTTTTTAAATTATGGTATATTGTACCGCTACCTAAAAACAAAAGACTTTTAAATATTGCATGATTTAATGTATGTAATAAAGCACCTCCGTAACCAAGTACTTGAATTGAAGGCAAGTTTTTAGCTGTTCCTAATAAACCTATTCCTATACCAAGCCCAATAATGCCAATATT
>DAINPX010000305.1:0-4310 GCA_036743235.1 Melioribacteraceae bacterium | reverse complement strand
TATCTTTTAATACACTGTAAAAATCTCTTAAAAAGTCTCTATTTCTTTTAGCTATTTCCAAATTGTTGATATTATCTAATATGGGTTTATCGTATTCGTCAATTAATACCACAACTTTATTTTTTTTCGACATTTTATTTATCAACTCTCCAAACATTAATGCAGGATTATCAAACTCTTCCATAACTACATTATTTTCTTTTGCACTATTATTTAGCATTAATAATGTACTTATATTTATAGAATTTATATCTTTTGTGCCCTTTAAATTACTCATCGATATATGAATTACCGGATATTTTTCCCATTTAATTTTATCATAAATATATAATCCTTCAAATAGGCTTCTATTTCCTCTAAATATTTCAGCTAAAGTTGATACCAATAACGACTTTCCAAACCTACGTGGGCGGGATATAAAAAAATACTTGCCGCTTTTTATTAACGTTCCTATTTCTTTAGTTTTATCAACGTATAATAAATCGTTTTCTATTATATCTCTAAATGTTTGTATCCCTATAGGTAATAGTTGCATAAATTTTTCCTTCAAAACTATATCTAAATATAACAAATTATTTACTAAGAATAAATTATATAAAATACGGATAGTAATTAATAAACAAAACTATATAAACTTACAAAAACTAACAATTTTTAATTGCATTTTAGCCAAATTTATTTTATTATAAAAAAGGAATTTATTATTTAAATAAAATGTTAATTTGGTAAATAAACAGGTAAAGTTATGAAGCTTAAAACCTTAATTCCCAAATCCGAAGCTCGTAAAATTGTTGTTCAAAGACGGATCGAACACACCGAAAACGAACTAAAACAAAAAACAAAACGCATAATCGAAAGATTGAGTACAACCGATGACTATGTATTTTCTAAAGCTATACATTGTTATATTGCCAGCAGACCAGGAGAGGTTGATACGCGTTCATTAATTGATTATATGAGTTCAAGCGGAAAAGTAGTAATTTTGCCAAAATTAAATAAACTTAAAAAGGAATTTAGAAGATGCCAGTTTATGGGATGGGATCATGTAATAAAAAATAGTGAAGGCTATTATGAACCTATTTACGGCATGGATGAAGATATGAGTGATATTGATTTAGTAATTGTACCGGCACTTGCAGTTTCAATAAGCGGACAAAGAATTGGTTACGGCGGAGGTTATTACGATAAATTACTAAAACAAACATTTGCCACTAAAGTAGTTTTAGCTTTTGAATTTCAAATTTTTGAATATATCGAGTCAACAAATTTGGATACAAGAATTGATAAAATTATTACCGAAAGAAGAATAATTAATATTAAGGATAGAATAACAACTTATTAATTTATGAATGAATATAAAGAACAAGATGATTATAAAAATGCCGAAGATGCGGAATTTATTGAAATTAAGCAAACAGCAAACAATAGCAGTAAAAAACTAAGTCGTTCGGCAAACAACAAAATTATTTTTGGAGTATGTGGTGGATTGGGTGAATATTATTTAATTCATCCTCTAATTTTTCGTCTTATTTTTGTAATTTCTTTCTTTTATAGCTCCTATACGGTTTTTCTTTACGGCTTTTTTGCAATTTTTATGAAAAACCCAAAAACCGATGAAACAAAAAACCAAAAATTTAGCATTTTTATGGGATATTCCGTTTTATTATTTAGTGCTGTTTATTATGTTGCCAATAACTCAAGATTATTTAAATATTTTTTAGGGGCTATTGACCCTACAATTTATATTACATTTATTTTTGCATTTTTAGGCTTATATATCATTTTGGAAGCAAACAGATTTTATCAAAAAGATGCAACTATTTTGCGCATTAAATTATATAAATATTCGAATAATAGAATAATAGGCGGCGTATGTTTTGGGATATCAAAATATTTAGAGCTTTCTGCAACTAAAGTTAGATTTATATTTATTATTTCAACATTATTAACTTTTGGGTTGTTTGCTGTTGCTTATTTAGTATTGTTTTTTGTTTTACCAAAATTTAATGAGTATTGATATGACTTTGCAAGATGTTAAATTAATAGGACTTTCATTTCTTTTAATTGCTCTGTTTTTTTTATTAAACTTTAATTTTATGTGGGGTTATTCGTTAGCTATTATTAGTTCATTTATTCTTGGGTCGCTTTCTGTTTATTTTGTATATAAATCATTAGCTAATAATAACAGAAACATCTTAATTTGGAATATAATTATTTTTTGTATCTCCATTATTATATTTATAAACCAATATTATATTGGTATTAGTATTGCCGAGACAATTATTCCCGGAATTTTATTTTGTGGCGGTTTGATTTTTTTTATGTTATTTATTCAAAATCCGGTTAATAAATCTTTATTTTATCCCTCAATTACTCTATTTTTGCTATTTACCGTTTATATTTTTGCAAAAGACTCATTAATAGTTAACAGAATAAATGAATATATTTCAATTTTATTAAATTATAAATTATTCATACTAATTTTAATTTCATTTTATTTAATCTGGCATAAAAGACAAAGTAATTAGTTTCCCCAAAATATGGGTGTTCCTTCTTCTTGTTTTTTACTCTTTTTATGAATTAATATTTTAAATAAATCCGATTGAATTAATTGTAAATTATTTTTACCTTTTATCCACAAATACTTGTTGTTATCGGAGACTAAAAAAGTTATTAATCGTCTTGAAATTCCTGATTTTACAGCCTGTAAACTATATTCTTCATCAGATTGAATTTTTGGTAAATTATCTATTTGTATTAAACCTTCGTCAGAGGTTAAAGATAAAAATAACCGAGCTGCAATAAATCCGCTTGTATCTTTTAGTTGAATTACTTTAAAGTTTCCCTGATTTGTAAAATCGATATATGTTTGATATTCTTTAACAAAATCGAATGATTTTGAAGCTTTTTCTTCTGCAAGTTCTAATCTGTTTTCTAAATTATTAATTGTTGAAGAACTATTATAACTAACAACAACCAAAAAAATTAATAATAAACCGCTTAAAACTAACGAGCCGTAAAATAAAATTTTATGTTTTGATTTAAATCCGCTAATAAATTTTGAATTATTTTTATTATCCAAAACTTTATCTTCGTTTATAATTTCATCTTTAATAATATTAATCTCTTTAACATCGGTTATATTATTATCCGATTTATTTATAACACTTTCATTTTCAATATCAGTATCTTTGTTTTCAGTGGTTTCATTTTGCACCATTTTAAGCGGATCTTCTTTTTCAGGTAATCTATCTGTAAAAGGAATACCTAATAATTCTATATCCGATTTTATTTTTTTGAATAAGTTATTATCGGGGCTAATAGGTTCTAAACTTAACGGAATTAAAGACACTACATTTTGGATAACGCCTAAAAGTTCTAATTGAATATTATTTAATTTCCCTGCATTTAAATAATCTACAAATATATCAAAGTTTTTTCTTTCCAAACAACCCAACGAAAAAGCAGAAATAAATTCCGAAACCAAATTATCGCCTTCATTTTCTTTTGTTTCAATTTGCATTAATTTATCGCGTAAAGAAAATATACCTGCCATTAGTTTATAACGAACCGTTTCTATAGGTATTTTTAGTTTAGCAGCAATTTCATTTACAGTATAACCATCATAAAAAGCAAGTTCAATTACGGTTCTTTGAACATCGGTAAGTTTATAATATGCATTATATAAATCGTTGGAAATTTTATTTGCCGTCTCAAAATCAATAGGATCTCCTTTATCTGTTAAAATAGGCATTATATATCTATTTTCAAAGTCATCATTGTATTGAACATAAATTTGTTCTGAAGTTCTATTCCTTCTTAAACTATCAACGGCTCTGTTGCGTGCAAATAAAATAAGCCAAGCATACGAGTTTTCTGTATTAAAAGGGAAATTTTTTGCTTTTTTTATTATTGAGATAAAAATTTGACGTAAAATCTGTTCTGCAATAGCCTGTTCATTGCAAATCTTGTTTATTAAAGTAAATAATATTTTCGAGTATCTATTATAAAGCTCTTCCAATCCCAAAATATTACTTTCGGCAATAAGTTCTAACACTTCAATATCACTATACTTTTTTAATTCCACTTTAATACCTAAAATTTGATTGTTTAAATTAATGCTAAACTATTAAAAAATCAATATTTAATATACAAATTGGTTCAAATTGTAAACTTAATTATAATATTACAAGTTTATTGAGTTATATATATAAAAAAATAGTTAAAAATATTATATTTAAGGTTAAAAAAAAATTTTAAAGGAAAAAAATGACATCTCAAGAAATAAGACAAAGTTTTTTGAATTTTTT
>DAINPX010000304.1:0-4313 GCA_036743235.1 Melioribacteraceae bacterium | reverse complement strand
TGCTTGGTCTTTGGCTAAATTCTTTTTAGATAAATTTGGAGGCGATAGCATAGACGAAATTGCCGATAACTACAATAATTATATTACTAAAACTAATTTAATAATAAAAAGGAATTTTTACAATAATGATAAAAGTTGAAACTTTCATTTTTAACTCCTTTGCCGAGAATACATATATAGTTTTTGATAATTTAACTAAAGAGACTTTTATTGTAGATCCGGGATGTAACGATAAACGAGAAGAAAAAGAATTAGATGATTTTATTAGTAGTAATGAATTATTAATTAAATTTGTTTTTAATACACACGGACATATTGATCATATTTTAGGCAATCAATATATTAAACGAAAATTCTCACCATTGTTTTATTATCCCCAAAATGAATTACATTTTTTCGATTTAATGGAGCAGCAAGCAGCTATATTCGGTGTAAGTTATAATAAGCCTGATAAACCGAATTATTTTTTTGATGAAAGTATTGAGTTATATATAGGTAATTACTTAATAAAATTTATTTCAACTCCGGGGCATAGTCCTGATGAATTTTGTATCTACTTACCAAATGAAAATATATGTTTTACCGGAGATGTTTTATTTAAGGAAAGTATTGGAAGAACTGATTTATGGGGAGGTGATTACAACACTTTATTAAATTCGATAAGCAATAAAATTTATACACTTCCCCCAAATACCATAATTTATCCGGGACACGGGGATAAAACATCAATTAAATATGAAACGGAATTTAATCCGTTTATTAAAAAGTTGATTAACTAAATAAATACTGTTAACTTATAAAATTAATTAATTGGAGTAATTTTGTATAGTCGAGAAAAAATAAATAATGGATTAATTATTCTACTCATATCAATTGTATGCTATTTTATTGCTTTTGAATACATAATTCCGGCAAACAAAATATTTCCCAAACTTAGTTTAGTTTTTGAATCTATTTTTGAATTATTTAAACACTACAATCTTTTTTCGGGCATTGCAATTACATCCTCTGTAATATATATTTCCTTAAGTGTAATTTTGTTAATTGTTGTATTTTTAAAAGAATTTAATAGTTATTTTCTTAAATTAAACTCGTTTATAAAAGTACCCTTCTTTTTAATAATATTAGTTTTTGCGTTTTGGTTTGGAAATGTTATTTGGGCTGAATTTGTTTTTGCAATAATTGTTATTGTCGCTCATATTTCGTATAAGGGGAAGGTCGAAAATGTGAAAATTAATAACTTAATTGAGTTTGTTGAGTTGAATAAGTTATCTACAAAACTTCCAACTAAAATTAAATCGGTTTTTACAACAAGATCCATTATTGAAGAAATGAGAAAAACACATTTTTATCTCTGGACGTTTATTTTGATATATGAATTCATTAATAATACCGGAGGTATAGGAACAATTTTGGAGAGAGTATATAACAATTATGATTTGGCGGGATTATTTGCTATCTCACTAATTTTATACGTGTTAATTTATATCGGAGATAAATGTTATATTTTGATTAAAAATAAACTTAATACTTAGGTGAGTGCATTGACTGAAAATATTAAACTCGAAATTAAAAAATTATCAGGGAATAATAGTGATTTTAATAAATATGTTGTATTTAATGATGTTAGTTTTATTATTCCGAAAAATAAAATTACAACTTTATTTGCTCCCATGGGCAGCGGAAAATCAACATTATTAAAGTTAATAATGTCTCAAAATAATTTAAACATAAAATATTATGGCAATAGAATATTTTATATACCTAGCGAAATTGTACTAATTGATGGATTTACTGTGGCTGAAAATATTAAATTATATGTTAGCAGCCATTGTGAAGATAAGATTAATGATGCATTAAAAATTGTAGGATTAGACGGGTACAAAAATCACATTCCAATAAATAGAAGTAAAGGTTTTATTTTTCGTGTTATGCTGGCAATAGGTTTAATCATAAAATCGGATTTAATTATTATTGATGATTATTTTAATAATATGAGGAATATTACTAAAATTGAGATTTTCAATTTATTAATTGAATTAAAAAACAAGATGAACTTAACATTTTTCATCTCTTCGTCAAATTTTAGCAATTCATTAACAATATCAGATAAAATAATTTTTGCAAAAGGGAATCCCTTTGAAGTGCTATATGATATTGATATTGAACTAAATTATCAAAATTTGGAGTTAAAATTAGAGTCTGAACAATTTTCTCTATTAAAGGACAGACTGACTAAAAAACTATCCGAATTAAGAATTAGAGATATTATTATATGAAAGATAAAATTGATTTTTTAATAAAACAAAGAAATAAAGCAAAAAGCGGGGGCGGTGAAGAAAAAATTAGACAACAACATGCAAAAGGAAAATTAACCGCAAGAGAAAGGATTTTGCTTTTAGTAGATGAAGGTACATTTGAAGAAACTGACATTTTTGTTAAACATCGCGGAACTGAATTTGGAATTGATAAGCAAAAGTTTTTAAGTGATGGAGTAATAACAGGTTTTGCTAAAATAAATGGAAGACCAATAGGGTTATTCAGTCAAGATTTTACTGTTTTTGGTGGATCGCTTTCTGAAGCACACGCAAAAAAAATAACAAAAATAATGGATACCTGTCTAAAAATAGGAATCCCATTGATTGGATTAAATGATTCCGGTGGAGCCAGAATACAAGAGGGTGTTTTAAGCTTAGGAGGTTATGCGGAAATATTTTTAAGAAATACACTTGCGAGTGGTGTTATTCCCCAAATTTCGGCAATTTTAGGACCTTGTGCGGGAGGTGCTGTTTATAGCCCTGCAATAACTGATTTTGTTTTTATGGTAAATCACACTTCTCATATGTTTGTTACAGGTCCAAATGTAGTTAAAACTGTAACCCATGAAGAAGTTAGTTTTGAGGATTTAGGAGGTGCTGAAACTCATGCAACTAAAAGTGGTGTAGCACACTTCACTTATGAAAGTGAACTTGAAGTATTTGAAAATATACGAAATCTCTTATCATATTTGCCACTAAATTGGAAAGATGTAGCACCCGAAAAGAATTTTGATTTCAACCAAGATTTACTGGTTCCCAAGTTGGATAATATTCTTCCGGAAAATTCAACAAAGCCTTATGATATGCATGAAATAATTCAACTTTTATCAGATAATCAAGAATTTTTAGAAGTTCATGCAAATTATGCACAAAACATAATTACAGGTTTTTTAAGAATTGGGGGGCTGTCAATTGGTGTTATTGCAAATCAGCCTGCAATTCTAGCCGGAGTTCTTGATATTAATGCATCAAATAAAGGCGCTAGATTTGTAAGGTTTTGCGATGCTTTTAATATTCCTTTGCTAGTTTTAGAAGATGTTCCGGGCTTTTTGCCGGGTACAGAACAAGAGTGGAACGGTATTATTAGGCACGGAGCAAAGTTATTATTTGCTTTTTGTGAAGCAACTGTACCAAAAGTAACTATTATCACACGAAAAGCTTATGGAGGTGCTTACGATGTTATGAATTCAAAGCATATAAGAGGTGATTTTAATTTTGCTTGGCCATCAGCTGAAATTGCAGTAATGGGACCAAAAGGAGCAGTTGAGATTATTTTTAAAAAAGAGATTTCAAACGCAAATAATCCGGCTGAAAAAACCAATGAACTGTTAAATGAATATATTGAAAAATTTGCAAACCCCTTTGTTGCCGCCGAGCTTGGATACATTGACGATGTGATAATTCCTTCTGAGACGAGACTAAAAATAATTAATGCGTTTCAATTGTTAAAAAATAAAGTTGATAAAAATCCAAAGAAAAAGCATTGCAATATTCCATTATAGTGTAATTGTTAACGCTCGTTAACTTTTTGGCAATAAAAAATTATCAAATTTTCATTTTTTTTTATCCTATAATAAAATATAATTGATTTTTGTGATATATATCAATACTTTGCAATGTTGTTTTTGTTAAATTCGGAGTAAAAGCTAATGCAAAAATTTAGAGTGTCAATATTTGTTGTGCTATCTTTAATTATTTCGTCTTGCGGAATATTTAAAACAGCTCAACAAAATGATAATCAAGAGGTAACAAAGGAAGGAATTGAGCATACTTACGAAGTTGCAGATATTGTAAATGAGTATTTAGAAGAAGCTCGTCAATATTATGTTGATGCACTTAAATCGAAAAAATCCGGTGAAGCTGTTGAAGCATTCAGTAATTTTGAAGCAGCTTTATCGATAGTTAATAAATTAAGCTATTATCCTGATATCGAACTTAACGAGGCGTATGTTGAACTTCAAAATGCGATAGTTGACGATTATAAAGCATATGTTG
>DAINPX010000303.1:0-4324 GCA_036743235.1 Melioribacteraceae bacterium | reverse complement strand
TATTTAATATGATAAAATATCCTACAGATACATATAATTTAGTATTGGCTTTAATAGACTCTGCTAATAATAAAGTTGTATATTCCAATAAAAGATATTTTTATTATAATCCTGATTTTAAAGATACAACCGTAACCATGGTTTCTCAATCAGGTTACTTAAGCAGCGAATTTGCCGTTTATACCGAAGAAGAGTGTGATGACATATTTGAAAAATCGCGTTATATTGCTACAAGCCGTGAAATTGAACAATATAAAAAGCTTGATTCAATAAACACTAAAAGAGATTTTTTATATCGTTTTTGGAAAGCGAGGGATTTAGAACCCGAGACAGAAAAGTTTGAGTTTAAAGATAAATACTTTGCCGGTATTGAATATTGTAATAACAAATATGGTACATTTAATAAGAAAGGTTATAAGACAGACAGAGGGCGAGTATATTTATTATTAGGCGAGCCTGATCAGGTGGATATGTATCCTAACGAAACAAATATGAAACCATACGAAATATGGTATTATAATAGAATTGAGGGGGGAGTGTTGTTTATTTTTGGTGATTTAACCGGATATAACGATTATGAATTGCTTTCATCCACAAAAAGGGGTGAGATTAGAGATGATAATTGGCAAAGAAGAATTACAACTAATTAATTATGTTATTTGATAAAAACAAATTTGAGTTTTCGGTCTTTTCTTTTTTTGTGAGACTTGTACATAAAATAGGTACTCAAAAAATAAAGTATCTTGCCAAAATATTAGCTTTTATTTTTTATTATGTGTTAAGATTAAGACTTAAAGTTGTGAAAAAAAATTTAGCAATTGCTTTTCCTTATTTTGATAAAGAAAAGATAAATAAAATAGCATTTAGTAATTATTATAATATTGCACTTACGTTTTTGGACGCAATGTTTATTCCTAAAATGACAAAGGAAGAGTTAATTAATAGTGTAAATATTATTAATAATGAAGTTTTAATTGATGCATATAATCAAAAAAAAGGAGTGTTTTTATTAACCGCCCATTTTGGTAATTGGGAAATTGGAGCGGCATCTGTAGGTGCAAGAATGAATATACCAATTAATGTTCTTGCAAAACCACAACGCAATAAACTGGTTTCTAACTGGATGGATAAAATGCGTTCATCATTTGGTAATAAAGTGATTTTACTTGGGGCAAACGTAAAGGAAATTTATAAAGCGATTTATAATAAAGAGATAGTTGGGGTTGTTGGAGACCAAAGAGGACCAAAAGAAAACGGGGTTAGAGTCAATTTATTTGGACATAGTACGTCAACTTATCCTGGAACAGCAGCAATAGCCATAAAATTAAAAGCTAAACTTATTACTGCAATGGTATATAGAAAAAACGATTTTAAGTATGATTGTGTTTTTGAAGAAATAAAATTGCCCGAAACTGAAGATATTGATGTAGCAATTAAAGAAATAAATCAAAAGTATATGAATATTCTTGAAAAATTTGTTACATTGTATCCCGAACAGTGGTTTTGGATGCATAATATTTGGAAATATTAATGCAAAAAATTCTTGTAATTCAAACGGCATTTATTGGTGATGCTATATTAACTCTTCCTCTTTTAAGTCAAATAATCAAAAAGTATGAGTATTCTGAAATCGATGTTTTGGCTATTCCTTCAACAATTGAAATATTTAGAAACTCGCCGTATGTAAATAAAGTAATAGAATATGACAAACGAAAAAAAGATAAAGGAATTTTTGCATTAATTAAATTGGGTAAATTATTAAAATCCAATAGTTATGATATTATATTTTCTCCACATAGATCTTTACGAAGTTCAATTTTAGTTAAACTTAGCGGAGTAAAAGAAACATACGGATTTGATAATTCCTCGTGTAAATTATTTTATAAAAATATTATAAAGTATAATATAAAAGAACATGAAGTGCTTAGAAACCTACGATTAATAAATTTTGACGATAAAAAAAATAGCTGGAAACTATTACCGGAATTAAAAAAAGAAGAATCAACTGTAAACAAAATTGATTTATTTATTGAGCAGAATACCATTAATAATTTTATTTGCATTGCACCCGGCTCTGTTTGGGAGACTAAAAAATACCCTATCGAGTACTATAAATTAATTGCAAAGTATTTTATTAACAAGGGGTATAAAATAATTGTAACGGGCAGTAATTCCGAAAAGGATTTGTGTAATCAGCTGGAAGAAATAAGTAACCAAATAATAAACACTGCGGGATTATTTAATATTAACGAAACAATTGAACTTATTGGTAGGTCTAAACTTTTAATTTGTAACGATAGTGCTCCGACTCATTTTGGAATGGTAAATGATGTAAAGGTTTTAACCTTATATTGCTCGACAGTTGCAGAGTTCGGATTTTATCCGTATAATAGGAAAAGTAAATATTTAAGTTATGATAATTTAAAATGTAAACCCTGCGGTATTCACGGCTTTAAAAAATGCCCCATCAAAACATTTGATTGCGGTATTAATTTAAAACCTGAAATTGTTATGCAAGAGGCTGAAAAGTTGTTAAATGATTTTTAAGTTAAAAAAAATATCTTGGCACGAAATTAAATCGGCTGCAGTTTATGTTACGCCGCATTTACCTATGATGCAAACAAAACGATATAAGTTTTCGTTATTAAGTGCATTTTTATGGGTTACGTTGTTTGTTTTTGTTAATTGGTTTTTGCTAATAATAATATTGGGCATTACACCTTTAAAAGATTATGTTTTTGCAATTGATAACGAGGCAGTATTAGAGCAATCGGCAAAAATTGACGAACTTGAAAAAAAAGTTAGGTTTTTAAGAAGTGAAATAGAATCAATTGTAAGTAAACAACGGAAATTAAAATATGCTTTAGTTTTGGGCGGAGCTGATTCATTAATTTCAGGGGATAAAAAAGCTGTTAAAGAAAAACTTTTGGATACATTAAAAAAAGCAAAGCCGATTAAAAAGATTAAAGAAGGAAACGTTTTAGTAGGTTTATATACATTTATTTATAACTTATTTTATAAAGATAATAATAATCCGGTTTTTGTGCCTCCTTCGTTAGGAATAGTAATAAAAGAATTTAATCCTGAAAAAGGACATTTTGGGGTTGATTACGGAATTAAAAGCGGTACGCCTGTTTATGCAGTAAGCGGCGGTTTAGTATTATTTGCAGGTTTTACTGCTGATGACGGAAATACAATAATAATTCAACATGGTAATAAATATATAAGCATTTATAAACATTTATCGGTTTTAATTAAAAAACAAAGAGATAGAGTTGAAATTGGCGAAACAATAGCTTTAAGCGGTAATAGCGGTTATAATTCGACAGGATCTCATTTGCATCTTGAAATATGGTATAACGGAAAACCGATAGACCCTAAAACGGTAATAATTAGAAATTAGGAGTTTATATGTCATTAAAAAAAGCTCATCCGTTAGAACATGACGTAACTATATTAAGTAGTGTAACGGGAATTGAAGGAAATTTGTATTCAAAAGGGAATGTTAGAGTAGATGGTATTGTTAAAGGAAATATTACGACAGAAGGCAATTTAACGTTGGGCGAGCAATCGGAAGTAATAGGCGATGCCGTTGCAAAGAATATCACTTTATGCGGAAAATTTAAAGGCAAATTAAATAGCAGCGATAAAATTGTGATTGAAAAAACGGCAAATTTAGAAGGAGATTTAATTGCAAAAGTATTAATTATTCAAGAGGGGGCTAAATTTACGGGTAATAGCAATATGAACGGATTAAAAGAATAAATGTCTAAAAATAACGAAGAAACAGGTAAACAGCTAAGGCAAGTGGGTCCATATTTAGGTTTGGGAACTCAATTGGCGGCTACAATTGTTTTGATGTTTTTCTTAGGCAATTATTTAGATGAAAAATTAGATATTTTTCCTTATCTTACTATTGGTTTTGCATTATTTGGCGGATTTGCAGGAGTTTACAATTTTATTAAAACAGTTTTAGATTTAAATAAAAAGAGCAAAAATATTGAAAGGAAATAAGTTTTTTTTATATTTTTTTGTCGGTTTAATAATAATTTCGATTGTATTATATCAATTTAATTTTATTTCGTATATTGTTTTTATTTCATTTTTGGTTTCTTATTTACTTAATTTAATTAATACTTCATTAGCCATAAAACTATTTGATAGGTCTATATCGGGTAGTAATAAGTCTTTTTTAATTAACGTATTAGGAGGAATGGGGATAAGGATAATATTTTTATTAATTTGTATATTATTAATAATAAAACTCTTGAATATTGACAAATATATTTTTATTTTTACATTCTTTATTATATACTTTTTTTTA
>DAINPX010000302.1:0-4329 GCA_036743235.1 Melioribacteraceae bacterium | reverse complement strand
ATTAGCCGGAATAGGCATAGGTGCTCCCAACGCAAATTACTACAAAGGTACAGTTGAACAACCCCCAAACTTAAATTGGGGGTTTGTTAATGTAGTTGAAATTATGAAAGCTCATTTTAATTTACCTATAGCTATAACAAATGATGCAAATGCTGCCGCTATTGGCGAAATGCTTTTTGGCGCAGCTAAAGGAATGAAAAACTTTATTGTAATTACTTTGGGGACCGGTGTTGGAAGCGGTATTGTTGTAGATGGTAATTTAGTTTACGGAAACGATGGCTTTGCCGGAGAGATTGGTCATACTACTGCAATTCCCAACGGTAGATTATGCGGTTGTGGCAAAAAAGGTTGCTTGGAAACTTATCTTTCTGCAAGCGGATTTAAAAGAACTTCATTTGAATTACTTGTTAATTATAATAAAAAAAGCTCGCTGAATAATTATACATTTGATGAGTTATCACCTAAAATTATCTACGAAGAAGCTCTTAATAACGATACCGTTGCCAAAGAGACATTTGAAGAATCGGCAAAAGTATTAGGAAGAGTATTAGCTGATTCGGTTGCTTATACTTCACCTGAAGCAATTATTATTTTCGGTGGAGTTGCAAAATCCGGTGATATGCTATTTATACCATTAAAAAGATACTTTGAAGAAAACTTACTTAATATATTTAAAAATAAAGTTAAAATCTTACCAAGCGGATTAAGTGATAAAAACATTGCTGTTTTAGGTGCTGCCGCATTAATATGGAATGAAATCAATAAATAAAAGTAGGAATTAAAATGAAAAAACTATTTGTATTATTATTTTGCTTTACATTAGTAAATTTTATTAGTGCTCAAAAATTGGGAAAAGACCCTAAAATTGAAAAGAAAGTAAAAGATTTACTATCTAAAATGACACTTGAAGAAAAAATTGGGCAGATGACACAAGTTGATATGCTTGCAGTAACAGACATGAATGATATTTCAAAATACTTTATTGGTTCTGTTTTAAGCGGTGGCGGTTCAGATCCTAAGGATATTTCGGCAAAAGGTTGGGCAGATAATTACGACCTATTTCAATCTTATGCGTTAAAAACAAGATTAAAAATTCCAATGATTTACGGAGTTGACGGTGTTCATGGGCACAATAATGTTGACGGAGCAGTAGTATTTCCTCATAATATTGGCTTAGGTGCAACAGATAATCCTAAATTAATTAAAAAGGCTAATCAAGTAATTGCTACAGAAATTGCCGCTACAGGAATTGATTGGACTTTTGCTCCTTGTGTTGCTGTTACAAGAGATGAAAGATGGGGACGCACTTATGAAAGTTTTGGAGAAGATCCTGAATTAGTTTCAAAATTAGGCAGAGCAACTGTTGAAGGATTACAAGGTAATCTATCTTCTCCTACTTCAATTTTGGGATGTTCAAAACATTATGTGGGTGATGGTGGAACTACAAACGGAAAAGATCAAGGTAATACCGAGATGGATTTTGCAACGCTTCGTAAAATTCATCTTCCCGGATATATTGAAACTATTAAAGCTAATGTCGGTTCAATTATGGTTTCGTATAACAGCTGGAACGGAGAAAAATTACACGGTCATAAATATTTACTTACTGACGTATTAAAAAAAGAATTGGATTTTAACGGATTTTTAGTTTCCGATTGGGCTGCTATAGATCAGTTACCCGGTGATTATAAATCTGATGTTGAGAAATCCATTAATGCCGGTTTAGATATGGTTATGATTCCTAATGGATTGGGAAAAGCAAATAATTATGTTGAATTTGTAACTTACTTAAAAGAATTGGTTAACGAAGGCAAAGTATCTATGGAAAGAATTGATGATGCCGTTACCAGAGTATTAAGAATTAAGTTTATGATGAAATTATTTGAAAGACCTTATACAGATAAAAAACTTACTAAGTTAGTAGGTTCACAAAAGCATAGAGAAGTTGCACGTCAGTGTGTAAGAGAATCTTTAGTTTTATTAAAAAATGACGGCATTTTACCCTTAAAGAAAAATTTACAACACATTCATATTAGCGGAAGCGGTGCCGATAATTTAGGTCGCCAATGCGGTGGATGGACTATTGCTTGGCAAGGTGCTGAAGGCGAAGTGCTTTCCGGTGGTACAAATTTCTTAAAAGCAGTTAAACAAACAGTTTCTAAAAATACCAAAGTTACTTATTCTTTAGACGGTACCAATATTAATGGTGCACAATTTGCAATTGTTGTTGTTGCCGAAAAGCCTTATGCCGAAATGTTTGGTGATACTACAAATTTAGTTTTAAGCCCTGAAGATTTAAAAGCAATTGAAAATGTAAAAAATTCTAAAATTCCTTACGTAGTTGTTCTTTATTCCGGAAGACCCTTAATTATTACCGATGTTATTAAAGATGCTAATGCATTTGTTGCAGCTTGGTTACCAGGTACTGAAGGAAAAGGAGTAACGGATGTATTATTTGGTGACTTTAATTTTAAGGGTAAATTACCGATAAGTTGGCCAAAAAATATGGAACAACTTCCTATTAATGTTGGCGATAATAATTACGACCCTTTGTTTAAATTTGGTTTTGGATTAAATTATAAAAAGTAATAATACTTCAAATCGGATAGGCTTGCCTATCCGATTTTTATTTTAAAATAAACAGACACTCCTATGAAACCTCAAATTATTTTTCTCTTTTTATGTTTTTTGACTTTAATTGCTTGTAAATCCGATGACAAGCCTGATTATGAATACCCAAATGTTATTTCCGGAAAAATAACGGATGAGCACAACAATCCACTTGGAAGGGCAGCCATATTTTTAGCAACCCGTCCTGAACTTAACCCTGTTTGGACAAATGATAACGGCTTTTTTAGACTTGAAAATGTGCCTGTAGATAGACATAAATTAAGAATAAGCCGAGTTGGTTATAAAACTATTGAAGTTGACGTTCCTACAGCTGTTAGCGGAATTTCAAATGTTAATGCAAGTTTAAGTAAGTTAACATACGATGTACCGCCAACAAAACCTAAATCGAAATCACATGTAAGAATAAACGGAAAACAATTGGAAACCGACTTTGATGGAGACGGAGCTTATACAAAATTTTACGTTAAAGGTGTTGCTTTCTCACCTACTCCTATTGGTGATCAACCAATCACAACAAAGTTGTTGGATAGATGTATAACATATTTAAAAGAATTAAATGTTAATACGGTTAGAACTTATTCAGGAGCAGATAAATACTTTTTAACCAAAGCTCAAGAAAATAATATATCTGTAATATTAGGTTTTTGGGTCGATTACAAATTAAAATTAAATGATACTCTTGTACGTAAACAAATTATTGAAGATTTTCAAAATTTTGTGATAGAATATAAAGATTACAAAGCAGTATTGATGTGGAATTTGGGAAACGAACAAAATTATCAAAACGGGAACAATCCTTATTGGTACACTTTATGTCAAGAATTGGCTATTGCAGCTTATAAAATTGAAGGAGAGTATTATCGCCCTGTTGCAATTAATAATGGGGCATTTTTTAATGTTGGAACTCGTTCGATGTCTGCCGATGATAGTTACCTTACTTATATAGATTTATGGGCTTCTAACATTTACCAGTGGGATTTAGGTCCTAATTTGGTATCCTATAAAAGTAAGTCAAATAAACCTGTTGTACTTACCGAATGGGGAATTGATGCTCTTGATAACAGAACGAAAACTGAATACCAAGATACGCATGCCGAATTTATTATGAATAACTGGATTCAAATTGTTACTGCCGGTGATATATGTGTAGGCGGTACAGTATTTGAATTTACGGATGAATGGTGGAAAGATACCGATCCTTGGAGCCATGAAAATTATGGCGGTTATCAGAGTAATACCCACCCCGATGGATTTAGCAATGAAGAATTTTGGGGTTTAATTTCTTTATCTCCTGATAGCGATGGAGACGGACTTGATGAATGGACGCCTCGCAAAGCATTTTACACGGTCAAAAATCTTTTTAAATAATTTCGGAGAAAAAATGCAAAACATATTTCTTGCATTACTTTTTTTTATAGTTCCTCTAACAACGTTCTCCCAAAATTCAAAGTTTTATTCATCCTTAGGAAAAGATATTACAGATGCTTCGGGTAATCCCATACTAATTAAGGGAATAAACTTAGGAAATTGGATGGTACCTGAAGGTTATTTTATTAAATTTAAAGAGATTAATTCTTCTTCTCGTATATACACTTTTTTTAATATACTATTAGGAGAGACTGAAGCAAAAAAATTTTGGAAACAATATTATAGTTTATATATAACTAAGGATGATATCAAACTGATTAAGCAATTGGG
>DAINPX010000301.1:0-4345 GCA_036743235.1 Melioribacteraceae bacterium | reverse complement strand
TGCTTACTGCATTGATTTATTCTACAGGAGGAATAAACTCTCCGTTATCTCAATTTTATATCTTTCATATGATTATTGGGAGTTTAATTTTACCCGGTTATTTAATTTATTCTATTTGTTTTGCAGTTATTATTACATACGGATTAATAATATTCGGTCAACAATTAAATTTATTACAAAATCATACTATTCAAAGTTTGTATATTAACGGAATAGAACTACATACTTGGAGTTATTTAATAGTTAATTTTTCAGTCTTTGCGGTTATGATGTTTATTAGTGTTTTATTGGCAAATAAAATTGCAAACCAACTTTACTTGAGAGAAAAAGAATTATACGAAAGTTTAAAGAAAATTGAAGAGCAAGAAACCGAAAAACAAAATTACATTATTGGAATTGTTCATGAATTAAAATCTCCAATAGTTGCTGTTCAATCTTTATTAGATTTAGTATTAAATAATTATCTGGGTCCCATTTCTGATGCGGTTAAAGAAAAGCTTACAAGAGCAAGGAAAAGAACAGATGAATCAATTAATATGATTAATAATGTGTTGAAGATATCTAAGCTAAGATTATTAAAACTGACGAGTATTGAAGAATTAAATATTACAGAGATTATTGATTCAATTAGAGATAAAGTAGCAGAAACTTGTTACAAAAAGAGTATTGAATTAAATATGACAGATATGAGGGAAAATAAATATCAAATAAAAGGTGATAGGGTTTTATTAGAGTTGGCTTTATCAAATGTATTAAATAATTCTATTAAATATACATCCGAATATGGAAAAATATTAATTAAGTTAGCTGATAATTTTACAAATGTAACTATTAGCATTTGCGATACGGGAGTAGGTATTCCCCAAAATGAACTTAATAAAGTTAAAGGTCAGTTCTATAGAGCAAGTAATATTAAAAACAAAGAATATGAAGGAACCGGAATGGGTTTATCTCTTGTAAACGAAATAATTAAAAAAATGAAGGGTACAGTGGAAATAATTAGTCCATCCGAAATTGGAAGTGAATTAAATCCCGGTACTTGTGTGATAATAAAAATTCCATACTCAAAAATAATTGAAATAAACCCGATTGAAAAAATAATTTCTAAGGCAAATTTAAAAATTTAAAAAAACTATTTGGAAAATTATTTTTTGCTTTTTCTGCTGTGGAAATATCTTTAAAAATTCCATAAACAGTTGCTCCGCTTCCACTCATTAATGAAAATTCTGCGCCATATTTGTATAATTCTTCTTTAATATTTTTTAATAAAGGAAATTGTTTAAAAACAGTTTTTTCAAAGTCGTTTTTAAGATATTGTCTCCATTGTAAAAAATCAGGTTCATCTTTTAAAAATAACGTTCTAATATCAAATTCTGATTTTTGGGGATTAATATTGGAAAAAGCTTCTTTTGTGGAAACGTGAATATTTGGGTTTATCAAAAGAATAGGGTAGTTAAGATAAAAATGTAATTGTTCTAATATTTCACCTCTGCCGGTTGCATAACTCGGTTTTGCTTTTATAAAAAAAGGTACATCACTTCCAATTTCTAAAGCAAGTTTAATCATTTCTTCGGTGCCTAAGCCCAAACCGAACATATCATTTAACGAAATAATAATAGAAGCAGCATCAGAACTTCCACCACCCAAACCCGCACCTATAGGTATATTTTTAAGACAATTTATTTCAACATTAAACTTTCTTTTAAATAATATCTCAAGTTTATTTATGGGTGTTAAAAATAAATTATTATTATTTCTATTTATTTCGTCATTTTCGCAAAAAAAACTAAATTTATCACTTTTTTTTATAAATACTTTATCATGTAAATCGAACAAAGGATAAAATACAGTCTCTAAATTATGGTATCCATCATCACGCTTAGAAACAACATTTAATCCTAAATTAATTTTAGCAACAGCATTTATTTCAATATATTTCATCAAACAATTCCTTTATTTTTGATATATGTTTGGGGGTTGAACCACAACACCCTCCAATAAATAGGGCGTTTTTATTAATATTTTGCTTTATAAATTCTTTATATTTTTTAGGGGTTATTACATTTGTAAAAAGTCCGTCACGTTTTGTATCACCCATATTTAAATAATAGCCGTTTTTAAATTCCTTAAATAATTCATTATTTATTTTTTTGAATATTTCATGAGAAACGCAATTGAAACTAAGAGCCATTGGTTTATAATATATAATAAATTTAATTATCTCTTCAATAGAGTGTCCGCTTAAAATGGTTTCACCGGTTTCTGTGTATAAACTTATTATGAAAGGTATATTGTTATCTGAACAGAACTTGGCAATTATGCCAATTTCATCAAAATGTCCAATAGTTTCATTCAAAATAAAATCAACACCGTTTTCATATAATAATTCTATATGCTTTTTATGATTGTACTCAAGTTTGTTATATGAAAGTGTTCTTTCTTTTTGATAACAATCTTCTGCTGGAGCATTAGAACCGGCAATATAAACACCTTCTGTTTCGATTGAATTTTTTGCCAAATCAATGGATTTTTTGATAAAATTTTCAATATTAAAATTATAGTTTGATTTCTCTAATGCGTAAGGATTAGTTCTAAAGGTATTAGTTGTTATTATTTCGGCACCAGAACTAATATATTGCTTATGTAAGTCTAAAATAACTTCTGGTTTATAAATGTTTAGTATAGAACTCCAAAGAATTGGATCAAGCTTATGATTTGAATTCTGCAAAAATGAGCCTATTGCTCCGTCAAGTATTAAAGGGCGTGAAATAAGTTGCGAATAATCCGATAGAAGTACCTTACTCATTTCCCATGTTCAAAAAATTTTACAGTTTCATCAATTATTTTTTGTAAATCAATTTGTTGAATACATTCCAAGTTTTTAGGACATATTTTTTTCCAGCATGGGGCACATTCTAAATCTTTAGGATAAAGTTTAATTCCTCTACCATATAGTTCAATTTCTGTCCAACAACTTAATCCGAACCATGCTATAACATATTTTTTTAGAGCAATTGCTAAATGCATACCAAAAGAATCACCTGTTATTATTACTTGTGGAATACTTTCGTAACACGCTCCTTTTCTTATTCCGTTGTTGGTGGGAGTGTTAATTATCTTATTACCAAACTTAGATGCAATTTGATTATTTCTTTCAGTATCTTCGGGACCACCCAACAGAATTATTTTATATTTATTATAAGATAAAAACTTTTCGATTAAGTAGATATGTTGTTCTATTGTCATTTTTTTATTTGGAAAGAGATTTGAACATCCGGTATTAAACCCAATTACTTTATCATTTTCTAAAATTCCAAATTCATTTTTACAGCTTTGGATGTACTCTTTTTCTTCATCAGTAAAATAGAAAACATAGTCATCCTTTTGGTAATCTAATTTAAAGGTTTCAGCTAAATATTCTTGTCCAGTTAGAGTATTAACTTTAAATTTTAAATGATCATCCATACCTAGAAGATAATTGTAATTTGCTTCGGGATTTATTGGAAATATTTTGGCATTTTCATTAATTCCAAAACCTAATTTCTCATTTGCATTAACAGACATTAATAAAGCACCGGAGCGTAATGATTTATCTACATTCATTGCAACATCAAATTTGATAAATTGTAAAACCGATAAAGTTTCAAAGTCGTAAGTAAATACTTTATCAATATATGGGTTATTTTGTAAAATTGGGACAGAAACTTTTAATGTTACCCAGTAAATAGTTGAAATAGGGTATTTGCGTTTAATACCATGCAATTGCGCTGTTGTCATAACAACATCGCCCATAGCATCTAGATTAATTATTAATATTTTTGTTCCCATTGGGTTATGATTTTTACAACCGTTTGTATAACAATTATGGTCTGAAAAGCACGGTTTATATCCGTTAAAATTTTTGCAGGTATAAATATTATTTTCCATTTATTATTTTCTCAAAAAAATTTTTAAATTTAGGTTCAATCAATTCAAAATTTAAATTATTAAAATTTTCCTCTTCGGTTATATATTCTTCATGTTCCGATTTATACGAGTACCAGATGATATCGTTTGTTTTGTATTTAACATATAATCCAAAAACAGGTATTTTATAAATAGAAGCTAAATGAACAATCGAAGTATCCGGAGTAAATAAAAAACTTAATTTAGATACTAAAGCAGATATCCGCGTGAACTTATTTGAATAGTAAATTGGAATTTTACCTTGTGAAATATCGTAAGCGGTTTTTATTTCACTAGGAGTTGTAATAATTAAAATATTAACATTATAATCTTGCAATAATTTAATTAGTTGATAAAATCGATTAATACCCCAGAATCGTGATTTGTTTCCTGCAATTAT
>DAINPX010000300.1:0-4379 GCA_036743235.1 Melioribacteraceae bacterium | reverse complement strand
ACTCGAACTCGCGGCCTCCTGCGTGACAGGCAGGCGTTCTAACCAACTGAACTACGACCCCATTATTTTTAAGAACTTTTTTCTTAAAGTTAGATTGTAAATATAATATTATTTTTTTTATTACGCAATAGTATTTTTAATATTTTTTTATTTTTTGTTATATTTTTATATTATTTACTATCAACTTTAACAACATATCTATTCCTTGTTCCAATTCTTTTATTCCGGCTACCTCATTCAATTTTATACCGTTAAAAACTTCAACCGTTTTACTTCGTAAAGCCAAATAATAAATTCCGCTAATAAGTAAAGAAATAATTGCGTTTATATTTTTATCTATTTTAAAATATTTAGATAAAATTTCGAGATTTTTTAACCCAACTCTTTCCCTTTCTTTTGCAATATATTCGGTTATTTCGTTTTTTGTACTTAATTCCCATATTAATATATTGGCAAATATAACATTATTCTTTATATAATTATATTGATTTAATAAAACTGATTTTAAGAATTCTACTTTCGTTTCATTATCGGTTATTTTTTTTAATAATGCTTCATCAATAATAAAATTAACAAAAAAGTCCTTTTGTATAATAAACTCTTTTAATAACTCGTTAAATCCACCAAAATATCTATAAATTAAAACTTTATCAACCCCCGCTGTTTTGGCTGTATTATTAATACCGGCAGCAGATACCCCTCCTTCGCTTATTATCTGCTCCAAGGCTTCAAAGATTTTTGTTTTAGTAACTTCTTTGTTTTTTATCATAATTTATAACCTATTTTTAACGAAGCTTCCGGCACTATTACACCGGGTTTAAAATTGTGTTCAATAAACTTTGCTTCTTTATTACCCGCTATTTTTACATGAACCGCACACCAAGGATTAAGATATAAATTTTCCGTTAAGTATATTAAATATCCACCGCCTAAAGTAAAATAAACATTATTAAATTCTTTTGTTAATTTACTGTTTTTTTCAGTTATTTCATTATGCCAATATTCAAATCCGCTACCAATCCACAAGTTTTTTATCCCTTCTTTTTCAGTAAATACATAATCTACTAAAAGAGCATAAACATTTGTTTTCAAATCTTTAAAGTTCTTGTCATAAACAAAGCTTGGTTGATTAATTTTAGTAATAACCGGTCTTACTCTAATATTATGGTATTTTACCCAAACCGAACCATAATATCCGTTAAAAACATACGGCAAAACATCCAACTCACAACCACTGCTAAATTTACATTCTTCATTTTGTCCAAAAATAATATTAGTAAAAACCACTATAAACGTTACGAGTAATAATTTTAATTTTTTCATCTTTGTATTCCTAATTATTTTTAATTTGCACTTCAAATAAAAGTAACCGCCTGGTGACATGCAAGAAAAAAAATAAAAAAACCCGTTTTTTTTGTTTTTTAACAAAAAGAGAACGGGTTATAACTTTTTTGGGATTGATAAATTAATTAAATATTATTTTACCTTTTTCATCCGTATCAATACTAACCGTATCACCGTTTTTATATTTGCCCATTAAAAGTTCGGCAGCAAGCGGATTTGTTATATATCTTTGAATTGTTCTTTTTAACGGTCTAGCTCCAAAAGTAACATCATAACCAACTTGCAAAATAAAATCTTTAGCTTCTTCGGTAACTGCCAATTTAATATTTTTATCCGCCAAAGATTTACCAAGTATTTGCAATTGTATATTAATTATTTCTTTCAATTCCGATTTAAGCAATGGTTTAAACATTACTATTTCGTCAATACGGTTTAAGAATTCCGGACGTATAGTTTGACGTAAAAGTTCAGTAAGTTTTAATCTTAGTTCGCCAATAACTTGTAAAAAATTATCTTCGTTAATAAAATCCAATTGTTCTTGAATTAAATGCGAACCGAGATTGCTTGTCATAATAATTATCGTATTTTTAAAATTAACGGTTCTACCTTGGTTATCCGTTAAACGTCCGTCTTCCAAAACTTGTAATAACACGTTAAATACTTCGGGGTGTGCCTTTTCAATCTCATCCAGTAGAACAACCGAATAAGGTCTCCTTCTTACGGCTTCGGTAAGTTGTCCCCCTTCTTCGTAACCCACATATCCCGGAGGTGCCCCAATAAGCCGAGTTACGGAAAACTTTTCCATATATTCGCTCATATCAATTCGCACCATTGCATGATCGTCATCAAAAAGGAATTCTGCCAAAGCTCTTGCAAGTTCGGTTTTTCCTACGCCTGTTGTACCAATAAATATAAAAGAGCCTATCGGTCTATTTGTATCTTGTAAACCTGCTCTGCTTCTACGAATTGCATTTGCTACCGCATAAACGGCATCATCTTGCCCTATAACACGTTTATGAAGTTCGTCTTCCAATTTTAATAGTTTAACTCTCTCGCTTTCAAGCATTCTTGATACCGGAATACCGGTCCACTTAGCTATAACTTCGGCAACGTCTTCGGCGTCAACCTCCTCTTTTAACATTCTACTATTTTTTTGCACGTGTTGCAATTCATCTGTTTTTGTATTCAGTTGTTTCTCCAATGCTAAAATTATTCCGTAACGGAGTTCGGCAACTTTTCCAAAATTTCCTTCACGTTCAAATTTATCCGCAATGGTTTTAGATTCTTCAATTTTACTTTTTAGCGATCTAATACCAGAAATTAATTCTTTTTCAAGTTGCCAATGTGCCCGTAACATATTTTTTTGTTCACCAATATTGGCAAGTTCCAAATTAAGCTCCGAAAGACGTTTTGCACTCTCGGTATCATTTTCTCGTTTTAGTGCTTCTTTTTCAATTTCCAGCTGTTTAATTTTTCTTTCAACTATATCCAATTCTTCGGGCAAACTATCAATTTCAATACGCAATTTACTTGCAGCCTCGTCAATTAAGTCAATAGCTTTATCGGGTAAAAATCTATCGGTTATATATCGTGATGAAAGCTGCACTGCGGCAACAATTGCACCATCGGTAATACGAACGCCGTGATGAACTTCATATTTTTCCTTTAAGCCCCGTAATATCGAAATGCTGTCATCTTCGTTCGGTTCTAAAACTAGTACGGGCTGAAATCTTCTTTCCAAAGCAGCATCTTTTTCAATGTATTTTTTATATTCGTTTAGTGTAGTAGCCCCAATTGTATGAAGCTCGCCACGGGCAAGTGCCGGTTTTAAAATATTTGCGGCATCCATTGCACCGTCAGTTCTACCTGCACCAACAAGTTGATGTATTTCGTCAATAAAAAGTATTATTTCTCCGTTGCTATCTTGTACTTCTTTAATAACCGCTTTCATTCTTTCTTCAAATTGACCACGGAATTGTGCACCGGCAACCAAAGCCCCCAAATCTAAAGTAATAATAGTTTTTGTTTTTAAATTTTCGGGAACGTCACCTGCTATTATTCTATGTGCTATCCCTTCTGCAATTGCCGTTTTACCTACACCGGGTTCACCGATTAAGAGAGGGTTATTTTTGGTCCTTCGCGAAAGTACTTGCAAAACTCTTCTTATCTCTTCATCTCTACCAACTACAGGGTCTAATTTACCTCGTTTGGCTAAATCATTTAAATTTCTGCCGTATTTTTTTAATGATTGATAATTATCTTCGGCATTTTGCGAAGTTACTCGTTGTGTACCTCTTATATCTTTTAAAGCAGCAAGAATTAATTCTTTCGATAAGCCAAAATCGCGTAAAGTTTGTCCGGCACTCCCTTTATCTTGCACAATTGCCAGTAATAAATGTTCGCTACTTATATATTCATCTTTTAAATTTTTACTTTCAACAGCAGCCAAATCAAATATTTTGGAAGTAATAACCGAAAACTGTTGATTTCCTACTCCGGCACCGGAAACTTTTGGTAAACGTTCCAAAAGACCACCAATTTTAATTTTTAATTGACTAATATTAATACCGGCTTTTTGAATTACAGACGAAACCACACTTTTATCATCTTGAATTAAAGCAGCTAAAATATGCTCGGGTTCAATAATTTGATTGTTATAATTCTGAGCTATTTCAATGCTGTCTTGTATTGATTCCTGTGCTTTTACCGTAAATAAATTAAAATCTATTGCCATAATATCACCGTTAATTTTTAAGCCCAATTTATTTAAAATAATGTTTTTTAAAATAATTTTAAAAAATTAATATAATTTTTAACATTTTTTACAAAAAAAGCAAAATAAATGTTTCAAAATCATTTTTTTTTAATAATTTATTTGCTTTTTAAATAAATATTAACCATCTTGCATATAGGGAGCAGTCGAACTAGGCTGTTGACTTATTACAAATTAGTTTTCAAGGTATTAGTCGCTCTGCTCAAAATAAGTAACAAAGTAATAATTAGGAGTAACAAATGGCAGAGCGTGAAACAGGAAC
>DAINPX010000299.1:0-4390 GCA_036743235.1 Melioribacteraceae bacterium | reverse complement strand
TTGGTGGTGCAATTGGTGGTGCAATAGGTGCAGGTGTAGGATGGTTTAAAGATACTTTCTGTTTTATTACTACGGCAACGGTTATTACATTGGGTAAAGATAATACTTGTTATGAATTAAATATGATGCGTTTATTCCGTGATAATTGGGTTAGTAAAAGAAAATTTGGTAAACGTATTATTAAGCGATATTATAAAATTGCACCCAAAATAGTTAATAGGCTAAATTGCTTGCCGGATAAAAATAAAATTTATAATGAAATTTATAACAAATATATATCCCCTTGCGTTAAGTTTATAGAAAAAGAAAAATATTTCAAAGCATATAAATTATATTCTAAAATGGTAAACAAACTAAATAACCAATAATTGGAGAAATTGTGGAAATTTCAATAAAACATAGTGCCCATATAAATGAATTAATAGAAAAGTGGAGTGCCATTAATAATATACGCTATTATAAAAACATAAAAAGAGATCACCGAAAATGGAATAAAGGTGGTATTACAACTTATGATATACAATGCGTTATATTAGGTAAAACAGGCTATGGCAAATCAACTTTAATAAATAAAATAATAGGTAAAAATGTATTTGAAACTTCTGCTGTAAATTCAACAACTTTACAAATGCAATGTGCCGATTGGCTGCTGGATTCAATTAATAATTATTACTTTTCAATTGCAGATTTACCGGGGATTGGGCAAAACAGCAAGGTTGATGAAGTATATTTACAATGGTATAAAGAAATATTAGAAAAATCGGACTGTGTTATTTATCTGTTACGTGCCGATACCAGAGAGTATGCTATTGATGAAAAAGCTATTTCCGACCTAAAAATAGATAAGAATAAACTTATATTAGGACTAAATTTTTGCGATAAAATTGAACCCATTAATCGAAATATTAATATTAACTTAACTGAAAAGCAACAACAAAACCTTAATAAAAAAGTTGAGGTTATTTCAAATATTTTTAAAGTTTCAAAATCCAATATACTAACTATAAGTGCAGATACAATGTTGAATGTAAATAAACTGGTAAATAAAATTGTAGAAGTTGTTACTTCAGCTAATTAGCCTATTCCGATAAATTTATATTGTGCATATTTCCGTAAATACTTATATTAATTAGGTTTTTCTTTTTAAATTGTTAATTACGGAATTTTTGTATGCTAATGATTTGCATTTCTACGGGGCAAAATATAACTAATTTAATTCCTGCCGTACAATATAACATAACTTCTTTACTTTTAATTGAATCTGAAACAGCAAAGAATAAAAGCTGGTCTAATGGAATTATTGAAGTATTGTTGAAAAGAAATGTGATTATTAAATCCCCTATTTATTTATCTACTAAATTTAATTCAGACATAAATAAAATTAAGGAAATAATTAAAAGCAGTTTACCGAATGAACCTGTTATCTTTAATATGGGTGGTGGTCAAAAACCTCACATAATAGCCATGTGGGAGTTATTTAAGGAAAGGAAAAAAGATATAGCTTGTTATGCCGACCAAGATAAAAAAGGTATTTTACAAATTTGGGAATATAAAGAAAACGAATTAATATCCACAAGACAAGATATTAATGTTAATTTAACTGCTGAAGAAATTTTTACAACTTTTGGTTTTAAAGTAGTGCCAGACTTTAAATTAATATATGGCAAAGGAATAAATTACCGTAATGATACTTTGGATTTATTTAGAGAAAAAGAATTTAGAGAATTATTATTTAATATACCAAAAGTAAATGACGATAATTCAAATAATCAATTTACATTGTTAGAGTTAGATGATTTTATTAAAAATAAAAGATTGCAGCTTTTAAATGATATTGAAAACAAATTAATTCCTAAATTTCACTTAAATGAACATCTATTCACAAATTTTTTAACCGATCTAAATTTCAAAAAAATAGTATATAACACTTTAATAAAAACAACGTTAAATACTTTATCACAAGGTTTAAGGAATGAACTGCCCATTATAAAAGTAAATTTAAATAATCCTTTATTAATTGAGCTTGCCGGAAATACCGTTGTTCCTCTTAATGATTCAACATTTAATAGAATTACCGGTTTTTATAAACCTGCTTTTTATTTTGAAGATATTTGCACTAAAAGAATGGTTACAATGCTAAATAATTCCAATCATAACATTACCGAAGCATTTGCAAATATTAAAATAGAAAAGGAGAATGTTATTGTAGCGGAATACGATATTTTATTGGTTACAAACGAAGGTAAAATTGTTGCTTATGATGCCAAAACATTTGACTTTGAAAGTAAAGATATTGACGCACGTTTATATAATTTGGAAAAAGGAAGCGGTTTTTATAGAAAATTTAATGCAATTATTCCATTTGCAGTAAATGATATTCAAAACAATATTTTACCGCCTGTATTATTGGAATTGCCTTTTAAGTTAATGAAAAAAAATATCGATTTTTTTGTAATTGATGATGATATTCATCAATCTTTTTTTATTAAAAAGGATAAGAATAAAATTATAGTTAACCAACAAAATGATAAAGACTCAATTAAATGTAAATTATTTGAAACATGTTTGGAATATACTTAAAATGTTTTATATAGTGTTAATTAACCTTTTGATAATACTAACCAACAATTGCTTTTTATTTTACAATTAATAAATTAATTTAACAATTTTTACAATTATTTATATCTTTTACGCATTAAATATATAAAAACCGGTGCACCAAATAATGCAGTAATTGCCCCAACAGGAATTTCTCCCGGCAACAAAACCGTTCTGGCAATAGTATCGGCAACTACCAAGTAAATACCGCCTATAAAAAAGGATGTAGGTAAAACTATTCTGTTATCGTTTCCAAAAATCAATCTACAAACATGAGGAATAAGTAAACCCACAAAACCTATTATTCCACTTACCGATACAATAAACCCTATTAATAAACTGGAAGCAAAATAGCTAATAGTTTTTATTAATTTAGTATTAACCCCTAAACTTAACGCATGTTCGTTACCCAATGCCAAAATATTATATTTTTGTGCAAAAATAATTAAAACAAAAGATAAGACTATTGTAGCCGGAATAATAATTATTACTGCATTTGGGTCTGCATTTGCCAAATTACCAATCATCCAAAAAACTGCAGTTCTTAAACTATCGTTTAATAAAGTAATAAGCAATAAAATTAAAGCACTAAAAAAAGCACTTATCATAATTCCGGTTAATAATAATACATTTGGCTCTAATTCTCCCATTCTTCTTCCCAGCATAAAAACCAAAAATATAATTAATATTGACCCAACAGCTGCAAAAGTAGTAACCATTGCAAACGATAATCCCAAGAAAATTGCTAAAATAGCTCCAAAAGTACCGCCGCTGCTTATTCCTAATATATAAGGTTCAGCAAGCGGATTAATAAGAATTGCTTGAAAAACACCTCCCGTAACGCTTAAACCTGCACCAATGCAAAAAGCAAGCAATACTCTGCTAAACCGAATATTTACAATTAGGCTAATTTCTTTTTCAAAACTATCGTTATTAAAAAGATGATTTATTATTTCCCATAATTCAACTTTTACACTGCCAAATGTAACCGAAAGCATAATTACCCCCGCACTTAAAATAAATAAAACAGGAATAATTAAAAGTAAGCGTTTTATGGGGGCTGTATAAAATTTTGTCATCAAATATTATTAAACTTAAATAGAATAAATTATTAACCTTAATAAAAGGGAAAAGCTTTATTATGTTAATAACTAAACAATTTATTATTATTCATGCATTTTATTTATTATCTTGTAAATTTTCCCAAAGTTTATCCAATAGTTCTGTAATACCAAAACCGCTAACTGCCGAAATAACCATCGGTTTATTTCTATAGCCTTTAATTTTGCGTTTTTTTACTTCTTTTAGTTCTTCTTCCGTAAAAACGTCAGCTTTAGTAAAAGTAACAATTTTTTTTCTTTTACTTAATTCTTTATTATAACTTTTTAGCTCATTAATTAAAATATCATAATCTTGTTGATAGTCTTCGCTAAATGCATCAAGCATTATCAATAATATTTTTGTACGTTCAATATGTTTAAGAAATTGAATGCCTAATCCTTTTCCTGTATGTGCCCCTTCAATTAAACCGGGTATATCGGCAACAATAAAGGTTTTATAATCTTTATATCTTACTATTCCTAAATTAGGTGTTAAAGTAGTAAAAGGATAATCGGCAATTTTAGGTTTTGCCGCACTAATAACCGAAATTAAAGTAGATTTACCCGCATTAGGAAACCCAACCAAAGCAACATCGGCAAGTAACTTTAATTCAAGAATAATATTTTTTTCTTGGCCTTTGGTACCGTCTTCGGCATATCGAGGAGTTTGGTTTGTGGGTGTAGCAAAGTTA
>DAINPX010000298.1:0-4407 GCA_036743235.1 Melioribacteraceae bacterium | reverse complement strand
TCTGAAATCCCTTCAACATAATTTTTTCTAGCTTCTATTCCTTGACCTTTAAATAATGCACCGATTTCAAGACTATCATTCCGTTCAAATCCAAAAAGTTCGTAGGAATAAGCATGTTGTTCATGGTAATCAATTAATCCGACATATGGTGGACTTGTAAATATTCCAGAAATCTTTTCTTTTTGTAAGATTGAATAAAAATTCATATCCGATTTTTCCACTGCTTTAATAATATTAAAGTTTCTGCTATCACCCACAAAGCACTTTTGAAAAGTATTTGTTCTGTATTTTTCAAATTGCATAATACGATTTAATGAATCGTTAGAGTATGTTTTCCACCATTTTATAATAGAAAATAGTGGTTTGCATATTTTTCCATGTTTAGAACAATAATAAGTTGTTGTTATCGGTTCAATTAAAGTTGCTAAATCGGCATGTTTTGTTGCTCTACATGATCGAATTGTTCTACTTAAAATTACACTAAGTAATTTTTTTGTCTTTATATTTTTAACTTCTTTAATTTTATTAAAAACAACGTTTATTTCATTAATAACATGTGGAAAATACCATTTGTCCAAGTATCCGTTTTTATCATAATTTTTTAAATTAATATTATACTTTTTAAGTAATGAATTATAAATTATCAGGAATTCATCTTCTTTTGTTCTTCCGTATTTTTCTTCTTCAACTAAACCTTTTAATAAACTATTTTTATATTCGGGAACAGGAAAATAAGTTGAATTAAATTTATTAAGTTCAACTAATAACTCTTTTTCAAAATCAATGTATTTAGAATCTTTTGTAAAAGTTTCAATAACTTTTGTGATTGATTTGATATTTAATTGTAAATCAAACAAATCATATTTTTCAACTTTAACATTACTAATTAATGTATTAAATGCAGATATGTCTATTCCGATAGCATTAATACCTAGTTCGTTAGCCTGAACTAAAGTTGTTCCGCTTCCGGCAAACGGGTCTAAAACAATATCTCCTTCTTTAAAGAAAACATTTTTTTTAAACTTATCAATGTGGCTATCTAAAAAATACTCAACCAATTGGGGTATAAATTTACCTTTGTAAGGATGAAGCCTATGGACATGTTTTGTTGTTTCTGACTCTTTGAATTCTTCAAAAGATAAATCCCAATTAAGGTCTTCACCTAAACGTTGTTTCCAAAGACTTGCTCTGTTATGCTTTTCGTAATATTCTACTAGTTCATTTTTTGAAACAAAGGTATTACCTCTTTCAAAAATTCTACTAATTCTTCCGTATTGTATTAGATATGAGATGTTAGATGTCGTTACTGTTTTGTTTAAATAATCGCTTGCCCAAATACTTGCTTCTTTAATAGTTAACAAGTCATTTGAAAAAGATATGTCGTTTTGTTGTATCATGTACCGCTAAAATTTTATATTTTTGTTAATAAATTTACAAATATTTAACCTTAATTAAAACGTAAAAATTGAAACCACATTAAACTAATAAATAAATATGTCACATAATCATAAACATACAACAAAAAATATTACCGAAAGAAATTTGATAATTACTATGTTATTAAATTTTTTAATTACTATTGCAGAGTTAATAGGTGGAATTATAAGCGGTAGCCTTGCATTAATTTCGGATGCACTACATAATTTTAGCGATGGTATTGCAGTAATTATTACTTTTATTGCTATAAAATTAAGTAAAAAGCCAAGAACTTATAAACACACTTTTGGCTTTAAACGAGCAGAAATTATTGCCGCCATAATAAATGCCTCAACTTTAATAATTATTAGCATTTATTTAATTAAAGAAGCTATTATTAGGTTTTATGAGCCTTCTATTGTAGAAGGTAATTTGATGATTATAATAGCTGTTATTGGTTTTTTTGCAAATACAATAGGTACATATTTATTAAGTAGTAACAAAAAAGATAATATAAATATTAAGGCAGCTTATCTGCATTTATTTAGCGATGCAATTTCAAGTTTAGGGGTTATAATAGGTGCTTTATTAATTATTTATTATAAAATATATTGGGTTGACCCATTACTAACGATATTAATTTCCATTTATATTCTTAAAGAATCTTATTTTATTGTAAAACAAGCAATTGAAATAATTATGATGTTTACACCAAACGACATTGATATAAATGAAATAACTAAAATAATAGAAACATTTAACGGCGTAAAAAATATACATCATATTCATCTTTGGAAATTGAATGATAATGACACGCATTTTGAAGCTCATGTTGAAGTAGAAGATATAAAGGTAAGTCAAACTGTTATAATTCAAAAAACAATTGAAGATTATTTGCACACCAATTACAACATTCATCATTCTACATTACAATTTGAATGCGGAAAATGTAGCGATGAAACAGATGATGTTATATAAATAGTTTAATTATTAATGAAATTTGGATAACTTGTAATTATTCAATTAATTAAGTATATTCAATATATCATTAAATAATATAAAGCATGTGATGAAGGGGTGTTTAATATTTTTAATATTCTTTTTTTGTAACTTGTTATTTTCTCAACAGTTAATAGATAAATTAAATAATAATTTACAACACGCTCTTTATAATAAAAATCAATTTACGGGCAAAATAGTATTTTATTCAACTGATTTTAATAAAGAATATTGGGGTAACCCCGAAAAAATTAATTTTGATACCCTAATATACTTTGATGAAGATAAAAATATTTTACTTTCGGCTATATCATTAAACTTATTTGATGATGAACGGTTTAATATAAATTCGTATTTAAATGCATTAATACCGGGAAGTACCGAACCGTATTTACCTAACTCGGATGACTATAATATCCCTTTTAAAAACGAAATGACGGCAAAAGATTTACTTCAGCAAAGATCCGGATTATTTAATATAATAGATAAATATAAATTTGAGCATATTAAATTTTTACTTGCCGATTCAAATTGTTTTGTAATTATTGATAGTATGGCAGCTAAAATATCAAAAGGTAACCTCTATAATTACGACCCGAATATTAGATTTAAGTATAATAAATTTAACTTTTATTTACTGCTAAAAATATTAAATAGAATTAAAAGTGAAAAAATTATTAATGAAATTGAGCAACACATAAAGTATTTAATAAATAAGGATAATTATAAAATTGGTGATTTAATTTCATTTTACAATTTAGCAATGTACTATAAAAATTTAATTACAAACGAGATGGTAATTCCCAAACGATTAATTAATAACTATTTACTTTATCCTTCGCCCATCAACAATTATTATATTGAATATGCTATGGGGTGTTTCTATTATAAAAATATTGGTTACGGAAATATTTCTGTTAATGATAATTCGGTAAGAATATCGGTTTATTTGCCTAAACATGATATATTTTTGCTTTTTTATATTTTTGATTTAAAAATAAACAAAGAAGATGAGTTAAATAGCAAAGAAATTATAACATTATTGGAATTAATATCAAAAATTGAATTGTGATTTAGTTAAAGTTCAATTTCATCTTCGGCATAGGCGTCTTCTGTTTCATATACCGCAATTTTTACCGATTTAATATTTTTAGGCAAGCCGAAGTCTTTTACTTGTTTTAATAAATACAGTACAATATTTTCCGAAGTGCATTCGGTATCAAATACCAAATGTTTAAAATTAAGTTGGTTTAATAAATTTAATAAATTTGTATCGCCTTTATATACTAAAAAAGAATGGTCTAAAACATCTAATATTTTATTCATCATAGAATCGATAATGAAAAAATCCAATACCATTCCATTTTTATCCAAGTTACCGCTTAGCTCAATTCTTGCTTTATAACTATGCCCATGTAAGTTGTTACATTTTCCTTCGTGAAACATCAACTTATGCCCCATTTCCCATTTATATTCTTTTGATACTTTCATTTTATTGTTTCTTTATATTAAATTATTAAATTTGTAAATTAAATATATTTAAATTATTCAAATATACAAAAATGCCAAATATTAGCAGAATTTATCTAACAGGTTTTATGACAAGCGGTAAAAGCACAATAGGACCTATATTGGCAAACGTGCTTGGTTGGGAATTTTGTGATTTGGATAAAGTAATAGAACAAGATTATAAAAAAACTATTGTTCAAATATTTGAACAAATAGGCGAAGCTGAATTTAGAAAAGTAGAGTCTAATTATCTTGCAAAAGTATCGGAAAAAGAAAATATTGTAATTTCTTTGGGCGGCGGTACAATTTGTAATGATGAAAATTTAATGTTAATAAAAGAAAAAGGAAAACTGATTTTTTTAGCTGTTTCTATAGAAACTTTAAGAAGAAGATTAAAAAAAAAATTGGATAGACCTCTTTTTAGAGACTTGGTTTTACAGGAAAGACCGGATGAAGAATTTGACGAAAGAATAATTAATTTAC
>DAINPX010000297.1:0-4411 GCA_036743235.1 Melioribacteraceae bacterium | reverse complement strand
CTTGGTGGAATGATTTAACCGATATTTACGACATACTTGCAGAAGAAGAAATTGAGAGATATAATTTACATAAATTACTAACAATTACTAAAAAAATTGCTAAAATAAGCGGTTTAGATTATTTTTCTACTGAAATTGCCTTATCAACAGATGGCGAGTTTTATGTTATCGATTACCTAAACGATCAATGCGATATGAGATTTCAATCTATTCATCCGGATGGAGTACCTGATATTATTGTAAACAAATTTATTGATAATTTAGGTGAAAAAGTAAAAAAACTTAAAAAAGCATATCATCTTCAATAGTATCTAATAAACTTAAATAACTTTCATACCTTTCTGAGGTAATTTTACCTTCTTGAACTGCTAAATCTATAGCACAACCTGGTTCGTGATTATGTGTACAAGTATTAAACCTACAATTAAATCTATGTTCGTTAAATTCTATAAAATAATGGCTTAAATCTTCTTTCTTAATACCAAATGGGTCGATTTCCCTAATTCCGGGAGTATCAATTAAATTTGTATCATCTTCACCGACAAATAAATTAACTGATACTGTTGTATGCCTCCCCTTATTATTATAATCGCTAATTTCCCCTACTCTTAAATCCAGTTCGGGGAATAATTTATTAATTATAGAAGATTTACCCACACCCGACTGTCCCCAAAATATGCAAGTTTTTCCTTTAATAAGCTTTTTCAAATTATTAATATTCTTGTTTGTTTCGGTACTTGTAACAAACAAGTTATAACCAATACTTTTGTAAAGTTTTTCCCAATATTTTACTTCCTTATCATAAAACAAATCACATTTATTAATAATTATTATCGGAATAATTTTACAGCTTTCGGCAACTACCAAAAACCGATCAATTACTTTATTATTAAATTTAGGAGAATCTACACTGGATACTATAAAAAACAAATCGATGTTGCTTGCAATTACTTGTTCTAATCTTTCCCCTCTAAAAGAAGCCCCTTTAATTTTAGGAGCTTTGCGTGAAATAAAGTTTTTTCGTTCGTAAATTTTATTTATTACACCAACACCTTGTGTAACATATTCATAGTCAACAATATCGTTAACACAAACAATATCTAAAACAGATTGTTTATTTTTTTTTAGTTCAAATTCTTTTTTGTAACGCCCCCTAAGGGAACATCTTATTGTTTCGCCTAATTCGTTAAGAACATAAAAATCTTTACTTTCTATTCCTATTACTTTTGCTTTAATATCAAATACTCCAAGATTAAATCAATTTATTACTATTTATTAATTTAACCTTAAATTTAATATAAAAGCAAATTAAAATCTATAAGAAATTGTAAGTATAAAATTATTATAATCAATTTTTTGCTGATAACCTATTGTATCGGTAGAATATGCATAGCCAATATCATTCCATGTACCATAAACATACGCAGCATCAATTGCAACCGATTGTTCTAAAATATAACCTAAACCAAAAGTATAAAACTTTTTAGTAAATTTTGAACTTTTATCGCTTTTAAAAGCTGAAGGCATTTGCATATAACCTGCACGCACCCGTAAATTTAAGGGAACAAAATTATACTCGGCACCCAAATTATAATTTACTACTGCAACCAAATCTTTTTTAATGTTACTATTATTCTTAGCACGTAAACCTTCATTTAATCCATCCGAAAACTCTGCTTGCGAGTAATCAATTAATGTAGCTTGAGCCGAAATAATCCAATTATATGCCGTATATGCTAATCCTGTTGTAAATTCAAATGGTGTAGAAATTTCATATTCAATTTTACTTGAGACGGGTTCTTCAATAAAATATGTTTTGTTTCCAAACCTTGCCGATGCATCAACCGTATATTTTTCTTTTACCGTTATTACATCCGGGAATTTAATATTTAACCCTACACGAATTCTATCTTTAAATTCATATAATAGTCCCATATTAAAACTATACCCCGAAAGTTCCCAATCTATTTCGTCTTTTAAGTTAAAGTATTCAAAAGAACGAGTTGTCGGATCACCCGGGTAAGTTTCAATAGAGTTATTATAAACATCTTTTGTATCGTCTTCATAATAATCTTTTGTTTGATTAAACGTACCGCCCAAAAAATTTAAAGATAACCCCACAAAAACATTTTTTGCAAATTCAATAGCTCCGGCAAAAGAGTAACGATTTAAACTTCCGGTTTGAATTATTTCGGCAGATTGATTTAAATTTCCATTTATTAATGTTTCATCGTATAAGTATTGATTTTGATTGTTATATACAGGATAACTTAAACCAAGATCGTAAGGTATATCGTCTGTTTTGGAAGTCAAATCTTGTATCATTGAAGTATTGTAAGGGTTAAAGCCCGTATATTTAACAATTTTATTAAAATCTTTTTGTTTTGTTAAACCGGCTGCAAACGATAAACTACCTTGAATTGTAGGAAAAGGATATACAAAACCCAACTGCGAAAAATTTGCATTATTTTGAGAAAAATCAGTACTATTATTTAAAAAAGTAGTATTGTTGTTAACTTTGTTAAAATCAAAACCGGTACTCAATTCAAAACGCTTAATCAATCCAAGTCCTGCCGGATTTGAAAAAACCGCAGAAAAATCATCGGCAACACTAGTAAAACTATTCCCCATACCAATAGTGCGTGCACCGGAACCTAAACCGGGTTCGGATAATCTTACCACATCGCTAATCCCTTGAGCCATAATGTTAAGCGAAATAAAAATAATAAAACTCAATAAATATAAAACCTTATTATGCATTATCTCCTCCCTGTTCCGTTATTGCGGTTTCCGTCATTGTTACGTGTATTATCAGATTTTTGTGAATCGTTTTTCTTTTCTTGCTTTTCATTACTGTTTGTATTGTTTCTTGTTCTAGTTTGCGAACCCGAATTATTTGAAGTATTTCCCGAACCTTCGGAAACAGTAGGTGAAGGAATAAAAATAGTAGGAGGCAAGTAAGAACCAGACCTTCCCGAATTATCAAATACTTCTCCGTTTATTCCTGTATCGTATCTAACCGGCGTATAAACATCGGTAAACGATATTTCGAACCACCAAGGCATATTATAATAATATGCAACACTATTATAACTTACTATTTCCTCGTTTTCCTTTTCATCTTTTATATATATATCTTTTTTTACATAATAATTATACTTCTCAAGTTCTTGCTCGCTATGGCAAGAAGCACAATTGTTTTTATAACTAACTTCAATCAATTCTACTCGTCCGTTATCATCTTTATGAACAACATTGGGATGTTGATATACCGTATAACAGCCGGCTAATATTGCAATAAATAAAAAGCTGAATATTAAATTATATTTCATATTATCTTCTCTCTCTTGAACCTGAATTTCTTGAACTCCCGTTATCTCCGCGCGAATTATTTCCGCTATTGTTATTTACCGGCGGATTATAATTACGAGGAGGCTCTTGTCTTCTATATTCACGAGTCGGCGGATTTTCTCTATTTTGTTTTACAGGAGGCTCATAATTTCTATTTCTGTCAGTCCCCTTATTTGTATTAGTTCTTTCTTGATTTACTTGTGGTTCATAATTTCTATTATTTTCGTTCCTATCCGTTTTTCTTTCTACTGTTCTTCTATCCTCATTATCTCGCTTAATATATATTTTTTTGCGTTCTTGGGTTGTTCTATTATTTTGATCATCAAGTCTGTTACCGTTTTTAACTTGTCTGTCATCTTGAATACGTGGCTCGGTATCCCTAATAATTCTATTTCCGTTATCATTTTTAATAATTATTTTTCTATTTGTGTTATTATTATTTTCTCTATCAACAATAACATCTCGTTTTACGCCTCTTAATCTATCTGTAGGAATTCCTCTATCTTCATTAAGCTTACGTATTTTGTCTTCTGTTCTATAAACTTTTTCACGGTCTTTTAACACTTCACGACCCGAAAAAGTATTATCGCGTGTTGTATTACCAAAAGAATTAGTTACAGTTCTTCCGTCATTTCTTGTTCTTCTTCCTCCGTCATTATCTCTTGTTTTACCGGGGTGCGTTCCATAATTATTATATCCGTCATAGTAGTTATTATAATTATTGTAACTATAATTATAATAAGATCCCCAATTATACCAATAATCGTAGTAATAAGGTCGCCAATAATAGCCAAAGTAAAAACCGTCAAAATAAACCGTAGGTGAACACCATGAATGTCTGTACCAGTAATAATCCCAAGCAAAATACGGGTCGTAATAACCTGATGTTATAACTAATCTAGACCAGGGAGAGATTGAATAATCATCTAAATTAATATAATAGTTATTAACTATTTTATCTTCAAGCCCTCTATACTTTTGTTCGGATTCATCATAATAAACTGTATCGTAGGCTACTGTATCATCATATACTTGATAATCATCGCTATAAGCATATGTA
>DAINPX010000296.1:0-4444 GCA_036743235.1 Melioribacteraceae bacterium | reverse complement strand
ATTTTTAATAGCCATTATATTACCCTTATTTAAATTACCGCTATTTTTAAATAGTGGCTGGAGAATATTTTAAATGTGTATCCTAAAATTAAAGTTTACTAATCTAATAATAATTTACCTTAATTGTTGTTTTGATATAACCCATTTATTATTTTAAACGACCGAGATTTATAATGTTACACCAAAAATATATTGTTATAAAAGGGGCAAAAGAGCATAATTTAAAGAATGTTAGTTTACAATTTCAGCGAAATAATTTAGTTGTATTTACCGGAGTAAGCGGTAGCGGAAAATCATCTTTGGTTTTTGATACTATTTATGCCGAAGGTCAAAGACGGTATGTAGAAAGTTTAAGCTCGTACGCCCGTCAGTTTTTAGAAAGAATAAATAAACCTGACGTTGAACTGATTACGGGTATTAGCCCCGCTGTTGCAATTGAACAAAAAAGTTATACAAGAAATCCGCGTTCAACTGTTGGAACAACAACCGAAATTTATGATTACCTAAGACTTTTGTTTGCCAGAATTGGCAAGACCTATTGTTTTATTTGCGGTAAACAAGTAATTAAAGACTCTGTTAAAACAGTATCCGATTGGATTGAAACACAAGATGAAAACGGTAAATATTTACTTGGGTTTCCTTTACATATTCATGAAAATAGATCTGTTAAAGCAGAAATTGAATTTTTAATACGTAGAGGTTTTTATCGTTTTTATATACAAAATTCAATTTATGATTTTTCCGAAGAAATTACTTTTAACCAAGAGTGTAATAGCTGTGACGTAATTGTTATTGTAGATAGATTTAAAATAAAAAAGGGTAAAGTACGTGAATTGCTTGCAGATTCAATTGAAACGGTTTTTAAAGAAGGAGAAGGAAGATTATCTGTTGTTAACATCGAAACAAGCGAAATAACTAAATTTAATAAATTTTATGAATGTTGTGATATACGATACGAAGAACCGGAGCCGAGGTTTTTCTCTTTTAACAACCCTTTTGGTGCATGCCCTGTATGTCAGGGGTTTGGAACTGTTTCCGGCTACGACCCAAATTTAATTATTCCTAATCCTCATTTAACACTTAACGATGGAGCCATTGCCCCTTGGCGTACTCCAAAGTTTGTTGATTATAATACTGACTTAATTAGATTTGCCGTCAAAAATAAGATATCTATTGTTACCCCTTTTAAAGATTTACCCGAAGAACAAGTTAATTTGATATTTAACGGCTCGGGTAATTACCCGGGAATTTACGGCTTTTTCAAAATGCTTGAAAAAGACAGTTATAAAATGCATATTGCCATTTTGCTAAATAGATACAAAGGATTAACAACTTGTAATGCATGTAAAGGGAGCAGATTACGAAGAGAGGCTTTACAAGTAAAAATTAATAACTTCTCAATACACGATGTTGTAAAATTACCTATTGAAAAAAGTTTGGAATTTTTCAAGTTATTAAAACTAACCGAATTTGAAAAAACAATTGCAGATAGAGTATTAAAAGAAATAATAAAAAGGTTGACTTTTTTAAATGATGTAGGATTAAGTTATTTAACTTTAGATAGATTAAGCAGCACACTTAGCGGCGGAGAATCGCAAAGGATAAATTTGGCTACATCTTTAGGCTCTGCTTTAATGGGAACTCTTTACGTTCTTGATGAACCAAGCATAGGGTTGCATCCGCGTGATAACGAAAAACTGATAAATATTATCAAATCGCTTAAAAAATTAGGAAATACGGTAATTGTTGTAGAACACGAACCCGCTATAATGAAAGAAGCCGACTTGATTGTAGATATGGGACCACATGCAGGCGAGTTGGGAGGTGAAATTGTTCATATTGGTAATTATGAAAGTTTATTAAATAACGATAACTCGTTAACAGGTAAATATCTAAGTAAAAAACTTACTATTAATCCCCCGGTTTATAACGATAGACCTTATTCTTCTAACTTAGAAATTATAGGAGCTTACCAAAATAATCTAAAAAATATTAATGTTTCTATTCCTTTAAATCAATTTGTAGTAATTACGGGTGTAAGTGGTAGCGGAAAAAGCACATTAGTTCATGACATTATTTACGGAGGATTAGCAAGAATTTTTGGCGATAATCCAAACAAAGTCGGTAAATTTACCGAGATATCCGGTTATAATTTATTAGACGGAGTAGAAATAATCGACCAAAATCCAATCGGTAAAAGTCCCCGTTCAAACCCAATTAGTTATGTTAAAGGATTTGATGAAATTAGAGAATTGTTTTCACAAACTCCCTTGGCTCGTTCGCGGTTTTATACGCCGGGAAATTTTTCGTTTAATGTTGATGGAGGTAGATGCGATGTTTGCCAAGGCGAGGGATTTATAAAAGTAGAAATGCAGTTTTTAGCCGATATTTATTTAGAATGTGATGAATGCAAAGGTACTCGTTATAAAAAAGATATAAAAGAAGTAACATATAATTACAAAAATATTGTTGATGTTTTAAATATGACTGTTGATGAAGCTATTGATTTTTTTCATCTTCATCCTAAAATATTAAAGTATTTAAAACCCTTAAGTGAAGTAGGGCTTGGTTATATTAAACTTGGTCAACCGGCAAATACTCTTTCGGGCGGAGAAGCACAACGTGTTAAGCTTGCATCGTTCTTAAATAATGTAAATTTAAAGCAGCATCGTTTATTTATTTTTGACGAACCTACAACCGGACTTCATTTTGATGATATTAACAAACTGTTAACGGCATTTAAGATGCTTTTAGAAAAAGGACAATCAATTTTAATTATCGAACACAATTTAGATGTAATTAAATGTGCAGAACATATAATAGATATGGGACTTGAAGGCGGTGAGAAAGGCGGAGAAATTATTTTTACAGGTACGGTAAAAGAACTATTAAATCATCCTACGTCTTACACAGGGAAATATTTAAAACAATATTTAGAAGTTCATTAAATTAACTAATTATACTATAGTTACATTCAATTTTAACGCTGTTTTTAAGCATATTCCATACAGGACATAATGAATCTTCACTAATTTTTATCGCCTTATCTATATCTTCGTTCAATAAATTGTTTGATTTTATAATAAAGTTTAGTTTAATATTTTCAAAACCTATTGGGTGCTCGGTCCTTCTTATACCTATAGCCTCAACCTTAAAATCTTCAATGCTTTTTTGCATTTTCTTTGATATAAGCGTAATTGATGAAGCACTACAAGTGCATAAACTAATTAATAACAATTCCAAAGATGTATATCCTTCCCCTCTTCCGTATGGTTCGGGATAATCTACAGTTATTACAGGATTGTTTTTTACAACTCCTTCAAATTTAATTTTATCATCAATTCTTTTAACGGATACCGATAATACATTACTCATTTCTTTCTCTATTATTTAATAAAAAGTTTTCGTATTCTTTCATAATTGCTACATAAATTAAATCTGCCATTAACATATAACCGGCTTTAGTAAAGTGAACTTTATCGTTTGTTGCCAATCCGTTTAAAACCCAATTCATCATTTTATCATCTTTTGCCATTATATCGTAGAAATTCCAGCAACAAATTTCCTCGTCATCTGCAATTTTAATTAGACTATTTTTTACCGTAATAATATTTTGATTAACCAACTTTCTTTTGATGTACGATTCTGCGGGAATGGTAATAATAATATTAACCTTAGGGTTGAATTTTTTTAATAATAGCACTAATTCTTTTGCATTATTATAAAAAGTTAACGAATCAAATTTGGGTGCATAAGCATCATTAGTACCTAAAGTAATAACCGCTAAATCAGGATTTGCAACTTCAAGACGATTTTGGAAAAGAGCCGAGGTTGAGAAATATGAAAATGATTTACCAACATTACCGTAAATACTATAATAAACCCCGCTTTTTTTTATAGGAACTAAACTGAACCAAGACGTATCCTTATCAATAAAAAGCGAATCGGAAGAATATATGGTATCTTTAGTAACCGGATAATACGAAAACGAGTCATCAAAATCATCCCCTCGTTTTCTTCTTACTTTTTTACGCTTTTTTTTAATAATGGGTTGTTCTGAAAAAACTTCTCTTCCCAAATTGCCAAAATTTAATTGAAAGTGATATTCTAACCTATTTGGAAAAGAAAGTCCAGCTACATGAGAATCACCAAAGTGGAAAACCGAAACTTTAGAAATTTTATTATTTTCAAGTTTATTTAACTTCTCAAAGAAAGCAGTTAAGTATTTATTACCATTATGAATTTTATTTATTTTGTAATTAATAAAGCTACATACAGAAGTATCAACTATTTGTTCTTGAGCAAATGTCGAAATATATAAGAAAGCTACAAGCACAAAAAGATTTAACTTCATTACTTACCTTATAAATTTTTAAGTAACGAAAGAGTTAACTTTTTACTTAACGCACTTGAGCCGGAATGATTGAAGTAAGTATAATCCGAA
>DAINPX010000295.1:0-4457 GCA_036743235.1 Melioribacteraceae bacterium | reverse complement strand
GCCTCCTTCTGCTTTTAGATAGCCGAATGCATATTCCCCTTCAACTTCAATAGTTGCACTTTTTATTCCCGCTCCATCCCCGTCCAAAACATCAAGAATTGTCATTTTAAAGTTATTTGCTTCACCCCAACGCAAATACATACGCATTATCATTTCTGCCCAATCTTGTGCTTCGGTACCTCCGGCACCGCTATGTATAGTTAATATACAGTTTTTTGTATCATCCTTACCGCTTAACATACTTTTAAATTCAAGATCACCAAATAACTCATCAAGTTTTACAAACTCAAAATTAATTTCCTCATCTAAAGTTAAATCCTCTTCTATTTCGGCAAGTTCAATAAAATCTTGAATATCTTTAATCTTTTTATCTAATTCATTCCAACTATTAACCCATTGCTCTAAACTTTTTATTTCTTGCAAAATTTGCTGAGCATTTTTTTGGTCATTCCAAAAGCCGGGTAATTCGGTTTTATTTTTTAATTCAATTATTTGAAGTTCTTTATGTTGTAACTTAAAGATAACCTCGTAAATTTTCACTTCTTAACTTATAGTCTTCCAATTGTTTTAATCTTTCTTCAAACATTGTTGTCTCCTAATATCTATTTTTTATTTTACTTTTTCTATAATTAAGTTTATTACGGAGTTTATATCCGTATTATCATTTATATCAATTTTAATAAAATTTTTTTGCCCGTTAAACCATGTAAATTGTCTTTTTGCATACCTTCGTGTATTTCTTTTTATTAGTTCAATTGCTTTCTCTAAACTAATATTATTATCAAGATAATCAAATATCTCTTTATATCCCACAGTATTTAACGAATTCATTTTTTTATTAAAACCTAAAGATAATATATTATTAACCTCTTCTACAAGGCCTAAATTAATCATATTATCCACTCGTTTTTCAATTCTTTTATATAGTGTTTCTCTCTCAAAATTTAGCATAAACTGAATAAAGGAAATATTTATTTCACGTTTATATTCTTTTTGGAAATCACTTATTGTTTTACCTGTTAAATAAAAAACTTCTAAAGCTCTTATTATCCTTTTATAGTTAGTAGGCAACATTTTTTCGGCACTTTCGGGGTCAACTATTTTTAGTTCGTTTAGTAAAGCCTCAATTCCAAGTTCATCCATTCGCTTATGCAGATTATTTCGCAATTCTTCATCGGTTTCAGCTCCTTCAAAAATTCCTTCGGTTAAAGCTTTAATATATAAACCGCTACCGCCTACAATAATTGGTTGAATATTTTTTTCAAACAGTTCGTTAATAATCTTTAACGAGTCTTGTTCAAATAAGCAAACATTATATTCTTCGTCAGGTTGTAAAAAATCGATTAAATGATGTTTAACTTGTTTTCTTTCTTCTATAGTTGGTTTTGCAGTTCCAATACTTAAATATTTATAAATTTGTCTGCTATCAGCCGAAATAACCTCACCATTAAGTAACTTAGCCAATTTAATTCCGATAGCTGTTTTTCCACTACATGTAGGACCTGCAATAACTATTACTTGTCTTCCCATCCTTCCATACCTATTAACGGGACAAACTTAAAATTAGGAATTTTTTTAAGTTTAAAATCTTTATCGCTTAATTTGGTAATAATATGCATTTCTTGACTTTCTCTATCTCCAATAGGCATAACTAATTTACCGCCAATATTAAGCTGTTTAAAAAGATTTTTATTAATTGAAGGTGCACCGGCGGTAACAATAATACCATCATAAGGGGCAAAATCGGGCCAACCTAACGTACCGTCTCCCCATTTTGCAGCTATTCGTAAATCAAGCTTTTCAAACAACTTTATGGTTTCGGTATATAAATCGTACTGGCGTTCTATTGTAAAAACTTTTGCTCCTAATTCATACAAAATTGCTGCTTGATAACCGCTTCCCGTACCAATTTCTAAAACTTTATCACCTTTCTTAATTCCTAAAGCTTCGGTCATAACTGCTACGGTATATGGTTGCGAAATTGTTTGACCGCTTCCTATTGGCAAAGCATTATCCTCGTATGCATGAATTCTCATCGGTTCAATACAAAATTCTTTTCTATCTACGGTAAAAAGAGCCTTTAAGACTTTTTCATCCGTAATTCCTTTTTTTTTTAACTTTTCTATTAATAATTCGCGGTAATAGGTACTCATATATTACATATTTTTTTATATTTAGAATATAAAGATAAAAATTAATTTTATTAAATTTGAATATGAAATTTAAATTATTAGGAATTATATGGTTACAGCTTTATTAGGAGCCGTTATGATAATGGCTATGCGTATTTGCGATGTTACAGTCGGTACATTTCGTATAATTTTGGTAAACCAAGGTAAAAAATATTTAGCAGCCGCAGCCGGATTTATTGAAGTGCTTATTTGGATTTTTGCTATGCGTTATATAGTTGACCATATGGATGTAACAATAAATTTAATTGGCTATTCGTTAGGTTTTGCCTTAGGTAACATTTTAGGCATTAGTGTTGAAGAAAAAATTGCATTGGGTTTTGTTCAACTTAATATAATAAGTAAATATTATACCGATAAAATTGTTGATACTTTAAGACTTTCTAACTTTGGTGTTACAATTATACCCGGAGAAGGGGGAACTGGCGGTGTTGCTATTATATTTTTGATTATACGCCGAAAAGATTTTAAGAAAGTTATGGGGATTGTTGAATCTATTGATAACGAAGCTTTTGTTACAGTCCACCATAGCCGTCCTTATAGAGGATTTATTCACGGAAGCAGAAAATAATTTTGATTAATATTTAATTTTTGCTTGCTTTTTTTGTTTTTTGTTATTATTTTAGAAGTCCTAAATATGATATTTAATGTCATGCGGGAATAGCTCAGTTGGTAGAGCGCAACCTTGCCAAGGTTGATGTCGCGGGTTCGAGTCCCGTTTCCCGCTCTTCTCTAAATCCACTGTAAAAAGTGGATTTTTTAGTATAAGGCGGTGTGGCCAAGTGGCTAAGGCGAAGGTCTGCAAAACCTTTATTCATCGGTTCGAATCCGATCGCCGCCTCAAATAAAAAAAAGCTCCGATTATTCGGGGCTTTTTTGGTTTAATCAATTCTACTTTTAGAATTAACTATAAATTATAAAAATTTCTTTTTTTTTTGTAAATTGCAATAAAATATTTTAACCCTTTGTTTTCTTATTTGTCCCAAAATTTACGAGTTTTTTTGTGAAACCAAAACTTACTTTGCAAGAATTTATTAAAGAAGCCAAGATATTTTGTAATTTAGGATGGTTAAAAAATATTCCGGAATTATATGGTATAACAGATGGTAAAGCTGTCGGAACATTTATTGAGCATAAGTTTAAAGAGTTTTTAAATGAAAAATATCAATTTTCATCAGGAAATTCCGCCAATGGTATTGATTTCCCTGATGAACATCTATTAACTGATATTAAAGTTACGTCAATTAAACAGCCTCAATCTTCTTGTCCTTTTAAAAATGTTAAGCAAAAAATTTATGGACTTGGTTATAACTTATTAATTTTTGTTTACGAGAAAATTGATGATGATGTAAAGAAGGATACTATGATTAATTTTGTTAATTGTACTTTTATTAATAAAGAGCGAACAGCAGATTTTCAGATAACAAAGCGATTGATACAAATACTTGAAAATGATGGAAATTATGACGACATATATGGATTCTTACAAGACATGAATCTTCCGGCGGATGATATTACATTAAACAAACTTGTTGAAGAAATTGTGAATAACAAACCGCAGCAAGGTTATTTAACCATTAGCAACGCTTTACAATGGCGTTTACAGTATAGCAGAGTTGTATCTATAAAGGATTTGCCTGCCGGTATTATTAAAATTATTGATAAGTTAAATAATGATTAGAGATTTTCCCCAAATTATTAATTTATTTGATTCATTTGAATATTCGGAAATTGATATAAATTCAATAAATAAAAGAATTTTTACAATCTCAGGTATAAATACTTTTTTTCAGTCTATCCAAGACTTAATTTTTGTTAAAAATTTATTAAATCCGAATAACGCATATATAAATAATCAGAAAATTGAGTTCGGTGATTTTCAAACTCCAATTGAATTAACAAACAAGGTTATAAGCATTCTTAATTTTGACCAACTACACCCTTCTGTAATTATTGAACCGACTGCAGGCATTGGCAATTTTATACTTACATTAATAAAGTTACTTAATAATCCGATAAAAATATACTGTATCGAAATTAATAAAATCTACTTTTGGATTGCCAAACTTAGGGTACTTGAATTTTATCTTAATAATGAAACAAATTTAAGGCATCAAATTTATTTTTTTAATTCCGATATATTTAACTTTGCTTTTAAAGAAAATATCATATTAAAGTCAACTGACAGATTGCTTATTTTGGGTAATCCACCTTGGGTAACAAACTCACAATTAGGTAAGCTTGAATCAGGAAATGCACCAACAAAAC
>DAINPX010000294.1:0-4465 GCA_036743235.1 Melioribacteraceae bacterium | reverse complement strand
AGAAGCTAAAACACCTGGTTTGTCGAAATGTTTAACTGTTAATTGGTATGGACTTTCGGCAGGTTTAGCTGCATTTACCCAATGTAAAACAGTACCGGTATTTTTAAAAGTCAATAATATTCTTACGGTTTCTTCGGCTACGGCATTCTGGGCTTGCTCGGTAGAAGCACCTATGTGATGTGTAACATAAACATTAGGTAATTCTTGTAATTTTGAACTTACTGTGCCACCCTTACCTTCGGGTTCACCTACAAAAACATCAACACCTACTTTTAAATTCTTTTCGTTTACGGCTTTAATTAAAGCATCTTCGTCAATAATTTCGGCACGAGATGTATTTATTAAAATTGTGCCCGGTTTTAGTAATGCAAACAATTTTTCGTTAAACATTCCTTTTGTTTGTGCATTGGCGGGTAAATGTAACGAAATAATATCAGCATTAGGTAAAACCTCATCCAAGTTTTCAAATACAATTACGTTTTCGTCGGTAATAGGTACAACATCTTTTGCATAAACTTTTATGCCGAAAGCCAAAGCTCGCTTAGCCAGTTCTTTACCAATATTACCATAGCCTATAATTGCTAAAGTTTTACCTGCCAATCCTTCAGCTTTGGAATATTTATCTTTATTCCATATTCCGTTTTTAAAGTCACTAACATTATCTGGAATTTTTCTATCAATTGCAACAATTAAACCCATTGCAAGTTCAGCAACGGCAATGGAATTTTTGCCGGGGCAATTAGCAACATAAACACCTTTTTTATTAGCTGCTTTTACATCAATATTATTATAACCTGCACCTGCACGAACTACTAAATTTAATTTAGTAGAGTTCATAATTGCATCTGTATTTACTTTTGTAGAACGAACAACAACCGTGTCCACTTCGGTCGTATATTTCGGAATATCATTTTCTCCTAATTTAGGTTCATAAATTACCTCAATATCATTTTCGCGTAATTTTTGAATATAAAACTCGGGAAATTTGTCTGCTATAAGTACTTTCATGTCATCCTCTTCTCAAATAGTTAATTATAAATTTAGCATTGGTATTTTAACATTAAATTTATCTGCATTATCAATTGCTCGTGTATAACCTGCATCGGCATGTCTAATTATTCCCATGCCCGGGTCGTAAGTTAATACTCTTTCAATTCTTTTTGATGCTCCCTCGGTTCCATCTGCAACTACAACCATGCCTGCATGAATAGATTTACCGATTCCTACGCCGCCGCCATGATGAACACTTACCCAACTGGCGCCGCCTATTGCGTTTAATAAAGCGTTTAAAATAGGCCAATCGGCTATTGCATCACTTCCGTCAATCATCCCTTCGGTTTCGCGGTAAGGAGAGGCAACAGAGCCACAATCAAGATGATCTCGTCCTATAACTATAGGAGCTTTAACCTTTCCTTCTGCAACCAAGCGATTAAAAATTAAACCCATTTTAGCTCTATCGTTATATCCCAACCAACAAATACGCGCCGGTAAGCCTTGAAAACTTACTTTTTCTTGTGCCATCTTTATCCAACGAGCCAAAGCCTCGTCCTCGGGAAAAGTATCCAATACTGCTTTATCGGTAACAAAAATATCTTCGGGGTCTCCGGAAAGAGCAGCCCAACGGAAAGGTCCTTTACCGTCACAGAAAAGAGGTCGAATATACTCCGGTACAAAACCGGGAATATCAAAAGCATTTGAAACTCCGTTTTCTTTAGCTTCACCTCTAATATTGTTACCGTAATCAAAAGTTATTGCACCAAGTTTTTGCATCTCCAACATTGCCTTTAGATGTGCAACTATAGTTTCTTTGGATTTTTTTATATAAGTATTAGGGTCGGTTTTGCGTAAATCCAATGCTTCTTCAAATGTGTAACCCATAGGAAAGTAGCCGTTTAGTGTATCGTGAGCACTTGTTTGGTCTGTTAAAACATCAGGAATTACACCTCGTTTTAGCAATTCGGGTAATACTTCACCGGCATTTCCTATTAAACCTACCGATACGGCTTTATTATTAGATTTTGCATCCAAAACTATTTTAAGTGCTTCATCCAAACTATCGGTCATCATATCAATATATTTTGTGTCAAGCCTTTTTTGTATTCTTGCTTTATCAACATCAATACCTAAAAAAGCAGCACCGTTCATAGTAGCAGCTAAAGGTTGAGCACCTCCCATACCGCCTAAACCGGCAGTTAATAAAAACTTACCTGCTAAAGAACCGTTAAAATGTTTTCTTGCACATTCGGCAAAAGTCTCGTAAGTTCCTTGTAATATACCTTGAGTGCCGATGTAAATCCAGCTTCCGGCAGTCATTTGTCCGTACATAGTTAATCCAAGAGCATCTAATTTTCTAAATTCATCCCAAGTTCCCCAATCGGGAACTAACATGGAATTAGAAAGAATTACTTTTGGAGCATCTTTGTGAGTTTTAAATATGCCGACCGGTTTACCCGATTGAATAAGTAATGTTTCGTCATCTTCAAGCTGTTTTAAGGATTTTACGATAGCTTCATAACTATCCCAATTACGTGCTGCTTTTCCGTATCCGCCGTAAACAATTAATTCTTCGGGTTTTTCGGCAACTTCAGGGTCTAAATTATTCATTAGCATGCGTAATGCTGCTTCTTGAATCCAGCCTTTACAACTTAGTGTATTGCCATGTGGGGCTTTAATATTTTTTTTGTCCATAGTTATTTTTCAAAGTGTTTTGATAAAATAAGTTTATATTGTACTAATATTGATTTATAAAGCCATCTTTTTATAAACCAACTGCTTTTAATTACTTTTTGCCAATGCTCAACATTTGCTTTTAATGTGCTGGTTAACCTATCCAACTCGGCTTTTGTTAATTTAACATTGGTTGCATCGGTGCTAATTTTTTCGTACATCGATTCATAATATTTAATTTCACCAACATACTTAGAATCAGTTTGCATTTGTTTAATAGTCTGATTACATACAGTAAGAAGTATTTTTTTTTCGTTTTTGTCAAAATTGTAAAAATAATTTTTAAAAAGTGGTTTAGCCATAAATTTATACCTTAAGTGATAATAATTTTTCTCTAACTTTTTGGAACCCGGGTTTTATTACTTTATAGATATACTCCAATCTTTCCTTATTTGGTAAAAATGCAGATTTCATAGCATTAATGTTTAATTTTTCCATATCGTCAAAATTAATATCAAAATATTTACTTGCTATCATATATTCATCCGTTAAAGTAGTATTACTCATTAATCTGTCATCAGTATTTAAAAATACTCTAAATCCTTGTTTAAAGAAATGAATGAACGGATGATTTTCGAGTTTATCTATTGCTCCGGTATGAACGTTACTTAAAAGACAAACTTCTAAGGGAACCCGTTTATCCAATATGTATTGGGCAAGCATTCCGAGGGCAACAACATTTTTATCCTTATCCATAACAAAATCTTCTATTAAACGAGTAGCATGACCTATTCTATGAGCACCACAAATTTGAATTGCCTGCCAAATAGATTCTTTACCAAAAGCTTCGCCGGCATGTATTGTAATATTAAAGTTTTCTCTCTTAATAAACGAAAACGCCTCGATATGTTTCTTTGGAGGATATCCTCCTTCTTCCCCTGCAAGGTCAAAACCAACTACACCTTGCTTACGGTAGTTAACAGCCAATTCTGCAATTTCCAAAGTATTTTGCATGTTACGCATACCGCAAAGAATTAAGCCGTATCCAACTCCAAATTTCTTTTTACCGCGTTCCAAACCGTTTAAAACCGAAGTTATAACATCATCATAATATAGGTCTTTTTTAGTATGAAAGACAGGGGCAAAACGTGTTTCAACATAACAAACACCATCGTTGTACATATCTTCAATCATTTCATAAGCAATACGTTCTAAAGCTTCTTTTGAAGACATTACTGCACAAGTATGCTCAAAACCCTGTAAGTATTCTACTAAATTCCCTTTGTTTGCGCCTCTAAAAAACCACTCTGCTAGTTCGCCTGCGTCTGTTGTTGGCAATTTTTTATATTTTTGATCTTTTGCCAAATCAATTATTGTTTGAGGACGTAAACCGCCGTCTAAATGGTCGTGTAATTGTACTTTTGGAACACTTTTAATTATGTCTCTGGTATTCATATTTTTTCCTCTTTTAAGTTTAAAGATATTCTTTTAATTTTAGAAAAGCAACCCTTTAGTAACTTAATTGTTTTATTATAGTTCAAATAAATAGGTTTTTTGTATTATGTAACTTCTTATTTTATAATAGGTTACATTTAGCTTAAAAAAATATTTCGGTATTCTGAATAATTATTCACCGCAATGCATATTTGGTTTGGCTTTTATAAAAAATATGCATTAATAAAATATTAAAAAATTTGTTATTAATTAAAAACTTTAATAATTTTATTACCAAAAAATTGCAGAATTGAGAATGACAAAAAGATTTTTATATTTAATTATAACTTCACTAATATTTTTA
>DAINPX010000293.1:0-4493 GCA_036743235.1 Melioribacteraceae bacterium | reverse complement strand
TATTGGCATATATATCGTATGTATAAGTAGTCTTTCTAAAATTATTCCAATTATTGTTAAATTCTTCTTCTAAAATAGTGATTAAATTATTGAATATATCAATAGAATATGTGGTTCTAAGCCAATTTTCCCAAATATCATTAGAGAAGTATTCAGTTAAACAAAAAATCAATCTATTATTTTGATTATATTGATAGGTATCTCGCCATCGAGGTTTTAGTCCTGTATTTGTTCTGCTTTGAAATACGAGAGTAATTAATTGCCCTAAATTATTATAACTGTAAATTAATTGTTCTTCATCTACCCATATCCCACTTTCGTTTATTTGAAATAATTCTGTTATCATGTTATTATTTTCATCATACGTAAACCAATATTGTATAGTCTGATACCAAGTTGAATTACCATAACTTTCTATTAGCTTATGTAACAAATTGTTTTGTAAGTCGTAAGTATAACTTTCTCTAAAAGCTTCAACCCAATTATTGTTATCTAAATTTTGTTTAAGTAAAGTAACTAAATTTCCTGAAGTATCATATAAATAGTCCATTTTATAACTTATTGAAGATAAGTCGGTGGTTATAAATTGTTCTTGTTGAATATCTCCGGCAGAATTATAAGTGTACGTTGTTCGCGATTTCAATACCCAATTTCCAAGAGAATCTATTCGTTCAATCCTTTCGGTACATTTCCCTTCAGGATTATAAGAAAATATTAACTTGGTTTGATTATTGTTAATGTAAATAACGGATGGCTGAGAAATAATTCCTTTACGTTCTTTCCTTTCCGGATTTATAACGCTCTTTAATTTTTTATTGTGGCTTAAGAAATTATTGTACCGAAAGTTTAGTAAATCAGATTTCTTTTCTTTATTTAATAAATAATTATTACTAAAAATCGTTTCTTGCACCGGTTTACTTTGTAAAATCGAAAATAAAATTATCCAAATAAAAACAATATTTTTCATGTATTTACCTTACTCTTATTTAGTTAAAAAATAAAATGGACTTAAATTTTTTCTATATCTTGTCATAACAATTTTCCTCTGTTCATTTAAAAATATTATCTAATTAACATCATTTTCCTTGTTTCTGTAAATTTACCTGCGGTAAGTTTATAAAAATAAATACCGCTGCTTAAGTTTTTGGCATCCCATATTTTTGTGTGGTTGCCTGCATTCATTTCTTCATTAATAAGTGTTGTTACTTCTTTACCCAAAATATCGTATATTTTTAATGTTAAAAATTCGGTATTGGGTAATGTAAAATTAATGTTTGTGCTTGGGTTAAACGGGTTGGGGTAATTTTGATTTAATGTAAAAACCAAGCTATTGTTTAATTCGACTTTAACATCTGTAAATTGGGTGTATGTTACAGTGCAGTTATAACCCAGAACATGTAAATAATCACTTTTATTATTGTATGCAAGTTGATAATCCCCAAAATTATAATTAACCCATAGGTTATTTTGAAAAATTTCGCATTTCCCTGCAATAGCGTTATTATTAATATCGTAGTTATAAATGTATTTTTTAAATAATAACCAAGAGCCATTTTGCCAATCATCATAAAAGGCTGTTAACATGTTTGAATTCTGATCATATGAGTAATTAATGATGTATGAAATTAAGCCACTCGGATTTCCATAATATTCATACAACCTAGTTTGAATATTACCATAAGAATTATAAGTATTTGTATATTGGTAAGATTTAACCCACAACTCGTTTTGAAATACTTCTTCGATTTCTGTAAGCTGATGTCCATTTGTGTCATAAGTATAATTATAAAAATATGTACTTATCCATTCTCCGTTTAGCCAATCTTGATCTAATTTTGTCTGCAAGTTATTATTTATATCATAGGTAAATGTTGTACGCCATAAATTAACCCATACTTCGTTTTGCCAGTTCTCTGTAAGACAAGATAACTGATTACCATTCAAATCATAAGTATAAGTTGCCCTCCAGTCGCCTATCCATTGATTGTTTTCCGAAGTCTCTCTTATATACATTGCCATTGTTCCATTGACATTATACGCATAGGATTCTCTCCAATCACTTATCCAAGAACCATTGTCAAATACTTCCCTATATAAGTATTTAACCAGCCCATCAGAACCAACTATATAATTATGTCTAAATATACTTGCCCAAACACCATTTTGAAACTCTTCTCGTATATATGACTGCAAATTACCATTTACATCATATGTATAAGTTTGTCTTTTTGTACTATCATTCATATAAACTACCAGCGGTTTATAAAGTATTCCTTTATCGGTATTTACTTCTCTTTTGTTTTGCTTTAGTAAGAAATAAGGATTAGGATCTTTGTCTTGTTTTTCTTCTATCTCAAGTTTGGGGTTAGATAAATCATGCTTTTCTCTCAATCCTCTTTGGTTTTGACCATACATTAAGTTTGTTAGTAGTATTAGAACTATCAGACAAACAACTCCTTTGTACTTGTTGTGCATCTTAAACACTCTTTGTTTTGTTAATACTTTATCAAACTTAATAAATTAACACTACTCTGACAAGAAAAAAAACCGTTTTATAATTATCTTGTGACTTAAAGCACAAATCTATTTTAATACATACTTTGCATCTATTTTATACACATTGTCTAATTATTTTGTTTTTGTTCCGATAGAATTATTAAGCGGTAGTTTTACAGAAACAATAATATCAACTTCCTTTTAATTGTTTAACTTGTATCTTCTATAGTTCTTTCTCTTTTAATAGTATCATTGTTTTTCTTAGATATTTTGAAGTTTATATATTGTAATAATTAAAAAAGACCATATTTTAGATTTTTTTAAAAAACCGCAATTTTTGTAGATGTTCAAAACATTTACTATACAACCAAAGAGTACTATAATTTAAATTTTAACTATAAAACTTTTATTGAACAGATTTCCGAAAGTCATGAAATAATAAAAGCTTTTGCATATGCAATTGATAAAAACGACCACAAACAAAAACAGTTTCAAAGAACTTTGGAAAGTTTTGGATTTGAAGTAAAGTTAAAACCATTTATTAAACGAGGTGACGGTTCGGCTAAAGGGGATTGGGATGTGGGAATTACAATTGATATACTTGAGTACGCTCCTATCAGTGAAAAAATAATTCTCCTTTCCGGAGACGGCGATTTCTATTTGCTTGTTAAAAAAGTGATTGATAAGTACGGAGTAATTGTTGAAGTTTTTGGTGTTAAAGAATTAACCGCCGATTCAATAATTAATTCCGCTTCTATATTTACGCCAATAACTAAATCATTATTATTTTAATATCCCAATCTTTATCAACTTTTATATAGACTATCATAAAATTATCCAAATAACTTGGGACATATTATTAATAAACAAAACAATCCCCTCTGTTATTTCAAAAGTTTATAACAAAGGGGACTTTCCATCTATCTTCAGTTATAAAATTTATTTTTAAAGACAATTACAATAAATTTGATAATAATAGCATTTATTTCACGGCATCTAATATATAATCATATAAAAATCTTTGTGGATTCTGGAAATTTTCCCCGGTTGTAGTTGTTGCTGTTACGGCAACTACCATTTTATACTCAGGTATAACAAATATATACTGCCCCATTGCACCCATAGCAGCGTAAACATATTCGTTTGTCTTACTTTTATTCCCCGGTTTAAATATCCACCACAAATAACCGTATCCTCTAATATATGGATCGTTTACATAAACAGGAGATAGGTCAACTTTCATTTTAAACGATTCTGTTATCCAGCTTTCCGAAATTATTTGTTCGCCATTATATTTCCCTTTGTTCAAGTATAATTGACCTAATTTAATCATATCAATCGGTCGTAAATATAATCCTCCGCCTGTATGAGGATGTCCTTCACTGTTTTTGATCCATTGTTTTGAAGTTATTCCCAATTTAGGAAATAAATATTGATCTGCAAAAACGTCTGCATGATTTCCCCACGCACTATTAATAATTGCCGAAAGCAATATAACTCCTCCGCTATCATAATTAAACCACAAACCGGGTTCTGATGCCATAGGTCTATTTAAATAAAACTGATCCCAACCTGTACGTAGAGCATTTAATTGGTCATGAGGTGAATTTGGATACCCTTCTGAATAATCGACTCCGGTTTTCATTGTAATTAGATTTTTTATTGAAATTGCCCGTTTCCAATCGTTCATATTTTGTATATTTGTATATTGGGTGAAATATCCTAATATTTTATTATCCACACTATTTATTATTCCCTTATCTAAAGCTATGCCGAGTAAAGCTGATGTAAAACTTTTTGTAACAGACTGCATTGTATGCATATTATTTCTTTTATAAGCATTATAATATTTTTCTATTATCAAACTATCGTCTTTCATAATTAACAATCCGTCTATCTCAGGAAATGTTTTGTTTGCAATCAAGTTTAATAAGGTAAATATTTTTATTGAATCAAGTCCGAAAAATAAAGCTTGAGCCTCGCTTGTTGTAAAACTT
>DAINPX010000292.1:0-4498 GCA_036743235.1 Melioribacteraceae bacterium | reverse complement strand
ATTCAAAATGGTGAATACACCATTCATGTCTGTTGCCGCCCCCATAGTTGTACCGTCAATCATTACATTTACAAACGGCAGAGTTTCCCCGGTATCCTTGTCGGTTATTTTACCGGTTATCTTTCCCGAACTTGCAAATGCATTGCTTACAAGCACAAAACATAGGAATAGAACATAAAATCTTAGCAGAGTCAGTCTCATACTAATTACCTCAGTTAAGTTAATGGATTTTGAACTAAATTAAAAAAAAATATTTTTGTATTTTAAAATAGTACTCTTTATAATTTTAGTCAAATAAATATTAAATTTATTTTAAATTTTGGAGATTTTATGCCCACTTTAATGGTCAGCGTATCGGGAATTAGAGGAATAATAGGAAACGGCTTAGAACCGGAAGTTTTAGTTAAATATACTTCTGCCTTTGCGGATTTTTGCGGTAAAGGTAAAATTGTTATTGGCAGAGACGGTAGAATATCCGGAGATATGGTAAAAAACATTGTATTCGGTACTCTTATGGCAAAGGGTATTGATGTTATTGATATTGGTATTACACCAACTCCCACCGTTTTGTATAACGTATTAAAACATAAAGCTTTAGGCGGTATTTCTCTTTCGGCAAGTCATAACCCTAACGAGTGGAATGCACTTAAATTAATAAACTCCGATGGGGAATTTATGACTATAGAACAAAATAAACAGATGTTATCGTTAATTTCCGATAAACCTTTAAATTACGTTAAATGGAACGAACTTGGCAAATTGACAAATGATTCAAACGGACTTTTAGATCATGTAAATTCTGTTTTAAAACTTTCTCATATAAATTTAGAAAAAATTAAAAAAAGAAAATTTAAAGTACTATTAGACTGCGTAAACGGTGCAGGGGCTTACGTTATGCCTAATCTATTAAAACAATTCGGTTGCGAAGTAATTGAAATGAACTGCGAAAAAACCGGAATTTTCCCCAGATTAGCCGAACCTTTGCCTGAAAATTTGGTTGATACCATGCAAGCCGTTGTAAAAAATAAAGCGGACTTGGGTATAGTTGTTGATCCTGATGTTGATAGACTTGTATTAATTACCGAAAAAGGAGAACCTTTTAGCGAAGAATATACAATAACCCAAGCCGTAAAGTTTATTTTGGAAAAAGAAAAAGGGAACGTTGTTGTAAACTTATCAACTACACGTGCAGTTGATGATATTGTTAAACAAAACGGATGCAATATTTATAAATCGCCTGTTGGTGAAGCAAATGTTGTAAAAAAGATGAAAGAAGTAAAAGCAATTATTGGCGGTGAAGGAAGCGGTGGTGTAATTTACCCCAGATTGGTTTTTGGACGTGATGCTTTAACAGGTACGGCAATTACTTTACAACATTTATTGGATTTTGGCGGTACTTTAAGCGAATTAAAAGAATCTTTACCAAAATACTTTATTGCAAAACGTAAAATTGAATTAGCTAACGTAAACCCCGATACAATTTTAAATAAATTAATAGAAACTTACAAAAACGAAGAAATTAATACAGAAGACGGACTGAGAATTGATTTTAGCGATTATTGGGTTCATTTTAGAAAATCGAATACCGAACCGATTTTAAGATGTATTGTTGAAGCAAAAACGTTAGAACTTGCCAACAATAAAATTGATTTTCATTATAACGAAATTAACGAAACTTGCAACACTATAAATTATTAGATTTAATTAAGTTAAATAATGCTAACTATTTATAAATTAATGTGTTAGCATTATTTAACATTTAATTATTCTATCTATTTTTAATGCAGTTTACTTCTTTTAATAAAAAAACTTTGTAAAGCTTTATCATATGTCATATCAGTAAATACTAAATTATAATCCATTCCGTACTTTAAACATTCGGATTTTAGAGTATTGGTAAAATTATCAAATAAATTAATATAACTTTTTTGAATTTGAGAAGATTGAGTTGTAAGTTCTTCTCCGGTTTCTTTATCAATAAATATTGCATCTCTGCCAAATCCAAAAGTGCTTTCAATTCTATCCAACAAATGAAATACAATAACGTCATTATTTTTATAATGAAAATGCTTAAGGGCGGTTATTACACTTTCCAAATTATCAAAAAAATCGGATATTATTATTATCATTCCCCTTTTTTTAATTTTTTCGGCAACATTATTTAGGCATTTACCCGTATTTGTTTTACCGCTTAATTTTTGATTGACCAATGCATTAAACAAAACTTTTAGATAAGTTTTATTAGCTTTTGGCTCAAGATAAGTTTCGATAGTATCAGAATATAACACTAATCCGGCAGCATCTCGTTGCTTATTTAACAAATAAATTAAACTTGCTGCCAAAGTATTAGCATATTCAAATTTGGTAACATCGGCAGTATATTTAAAATCCATACTTTTGCTAACATCAAGCAAAACGTAAGATAAAAGATTGGTCTCTTCTTCAAATTGTTTTATATAAAATTTTTCAGTTTTTCCGAATAATTTCCAATCAACGTTTTTAATAGAATCCCCTTGCATATATGGTCTGTGCTGACTAAACTCTACACTAAAACCGTGATAAGGACTTTTATGCAACCCAACCATAAAACCTTCAACAACTTTTTTGGCTTTAATTTCCAAACTACTAAGTTTAGAAATAAAAGAAGGCTCAAGAAATTTTTTATAGTCCAAATTATTCAAATTAATTTGTGCCGTTAAACTTTTTTAAAATATCTGCCGGAGGTAAACCTAAATTTTCCAATTCTATTTTTGCACTTGGTGCCAATTCATGATTTGGATATTTAGTCAAAAATTTGTTATAATACTCTTTGGCTTTATTTAAATCTTTTAATTCATTTGCATAAATAAATCCACACATAAACAAAGAGTGAGGAGCATTTGGCGATTTAGAATATTCGGTAAATAGTTTTTCGTAATACTTTATAGCATTTTTTAAATTATTTTCATTACTTAAATTAGTCATAATTTTACTATGATAGAGTTTTGCGAACTCAAAAATTAACGAATCATTTGTTTTACTGTCCTTAAATTCGGTAATTATTGTCTCAAAAGTTTTTTCGGCTTCTTTAAACTTTTTTTCCTTTAAAAAATTATTTAACTCCCCTTTCAATTCATTTTCCGATTTCCCCGAACATGCAAATAACATAACAATACTTAAAAGAAATAACAACTTTTTCATAATTCCTCAATTTTATAAAAGCAAACTTAAATTTAAGTATTTTACTTATAAAAGTAAAAATTGTTGCATAATTATTTAATTACAAGAATTAAATACTCATTTTAAGCGAATTGCCGTAGCTTGATGCAATTTTTAGCCCAATTTGTTCAGCTTTTAATGATAATTCCTGAGTAAAATTTAGTGTGTTATCAACAGAGGGAATTTTTCCGTAATTTTTATTAGGAACAAAACCGGATAAATCCGAAACTATTATATTTGCTCCGCTTTTAATTGCGTTAAAACGTCCGTCTTTAGATAAAGTATCTAAAGCATTTCCGGCATGAATATGTACGTTTTTCATTAAAATACGTGCTATTGAAATAGTATTTAAAACTACTCTAATATCGGCAGATTTTTTATTTTGATATGGCGTAAACGGATGAGGTAAAAACGGTGCAAAGGAGACCATATCTACATCAAGTTCTTTACAGAGTAAAATATCATCTGCAATATCTTCTATTGTTTGATGAGGTAATCCTATAATATTTCCTGTACCTATCTGATACCCTATTCGTTTTAAAAACTTAAGATGACTTATTTTATCATAAAGATTTTTCTTTTTATGATTAATTGCATATAAAGTACTATTTGAAGTATAAAATTTTAAAAAATATCTATCAGCACCCGATAATCGCCAAGCCCTATAATCATCAAAATTTCTTGGTCCTATATTTAAGGTTAATGCCAAATCAGTTTGCTGTTTTATTGTATAGATAACATATGCTATTATATCGGGGTCGTAGTAACTATCTTCACCGGATTGTAAAAACAATGTCTTAAATCCCAAATTTGAGATTTTTTTTGCTATTTCGATAATTTCATCGGCATTCAATCTATATCTATTCACCGAAAAATTATCTTCTCTCAACTCACAAAAGGCACAATTTTCTTCACAATAATTGGAAAAATCCAACAAAGCTCGAATGTGAATTTCATTACCACAGTTTTCAAGCCTTATTTTATTGGCTTTTTCTCTTAATAACGAAATTTCATCATCATTAGTGATGCCTAAAAGAGTGATTATCTCATCTCTGGTAAAGTTTTCTTTTTGTAATATATTTTCTAAATTTTTCATAATTGGTAATTTATCCACAATTTATATAACAACATTTATACCAATATTACTTGTACTTGAAAAATTACAATTCAAAATTTAAATTGATATTAACTGAATTTTTATTTAATTATATTTGTTATTTAATTAATGCGGAGTTTGTAATATGTTTAATACCGAAGTTTATATTAAAAGAAGAAATCTACTTAAGGAAACTATTAAATC
>DAINPX010000291.1:0-4516 GCA_036743235.1 Melioribacteraceae bacterium | reverse complement strand
TTTCTTCATAATCAAGCCCTATATAAATATTATATTATTAGATAAATAATTATATATATTTATTTGTTTAATTGCAACGTAAATAAAAGACATATTTAATAACAAAATACCCCTTTAAACTAAAGAGGTATTTTTAATTAATTAGTAACTGTTGTTATTATTTTAAAATCATCATCTTTTTAACTATATCAATTTCCGGCGTTTTTAACCTATAAAAATATACGCCACTTGCAAAACCCGAGGCATTAAATAAATATTCAAAATACCCCGGTTCAAAGTTTTCATCTATTAACACATTAACCAATTCACCTAAGGCATTATAAACCGTTAAATTGACCTTGGTTGTTTTGGGTAAACTAAATTTAATTTTTGTAACCGGGTTAAATGGATTTGGATAATTTTGAAACAATTCATAATTTCGAGGAATTATTTCCACGTTCAGTTCCTTGGAATAATTAAACGAACCGTCATTATCCAAAACCTTTAAACGATATTTGAACTTTGTTCCGCCCAATACATTTTTATCCGTGTATGTGTATTCTTTAACCGTATTACTGTTTCCGGTTGCTTCAACCGTTCCCACTTCTTCCCATTCTTTTATTTCATCATCAATACATCTTTCTACTTTAAAACTATTTACATTAATTTCGGTTGCGGTCGTCCAATTTAACACTGTTTTATTATTTGTAACAGTAGCAGTAAAACTACTTAATTCAACCGGAAATGCGTCTGCTTCAGTACTTCCAAGTCCAAATTCGGAAAACGAAGTTAAGCCTGTCCATTTTAATATCGGCTGTTGCGATATATCGTTTGGAACTCCATAATCTGCCCAGTCGTCATTGGGGTCGTTCCGTTTTAATAAATGAATTTTTGAATAATTGCTAATACCCCCAATACCGGTTAAATCAAGTGTAATAGTATATGTAGCTCCACCGCTTAAACTTCCTTCCTCAACCGAAATAATCCAATATCGCGGTGCAATTGCCAATATCCCTTCAGGTAAATCTCCTCCCGGTAAATTTTGTATTCTATCTACATCTATCCCCAAATTATTACCGTTTGGAACAGTAAATTGTAATGTAACTCCGGTTGTACCAAACGAGTGTTGCTGTAAATTATTTGCGGGTATATTTCCTAAATTATTTGCATCCGGAATTTTTTCTATAGTAAAATCATCCAATATCATTCCAAATGCAGCAGTAGAACCATTAGTTTCGTCTCTCCACCTAAATTTAACTTGTTGATTTGCAAACGAACTTAAATTAACAATTTGTTTATTAAATTGTGTCTCGTCCTCTTCTTTAGATAACCAACATAAAGTTTGCCAAGTTTCTCCGTTATTTGTAGTTATTTCAAAATAAGTTGTATCATGACCAAGAATTAGAGGAGTATCATTTAGGTTATTTAACCTGCTATCCGGCGTATAATCCCAGTCTTGATCCATCCACCAAAATTTAGCTCGCATATTTGTACTTAACGTAAATTTTGGGGTTTCAACATAAGTAGATCCCGTATGATCGTACCAAACCCCTAATCCGCTTAATCCCGTATGCGTAAAATCACTTAATGACCAATTACCCCAATCATCACTTCTCCAGCCTACAACAGGAAAAGTATCTTCAAAACCTTCAAAATATGGATAATCACTTATTATTGTACCTGTTACCGTTAATACACCGCTAACATTCGTAATACCATCCCAAAAACCACCTTCTGCGGCATTATACCCGCCATATTTATATTCCCCGTTTCCGTATTGGTATCTAAAAGCATAATAAAACGTTCCTACACCAACAGGTTCCACATCTGCAAAAGCATAAATATGTGCATCCCCATTATAATCACAATCATCGAAATCAGCCGGTATCCACCGTGTCCAAGTATTTGGGTTGGTGTTTGAAGAACTAAACCCAATCCAAGCTTTTAAATATGGACTTTCATCATTGCAATCATTAGTAATTTGTGGTACTTTTACATGACCTAATATAGTAATAACCGAACCGTCTGCTTTTGTTAATGTTGCCGGACTTTTTAAGTTAGCCCATTCAATCTGTCCGTTAACAACTTGCAAAACCCCGTTTTCATTTACGCCTTGTTGCCAAATTCCGCCTCCATCCGTGCTTTTACCTCCGTAAACGTAATCATCATTATCTAATTTAAACCTTGTTGCCGTGTAATATGTACCAATAGATAACTGACTTCCTGTTTCAACTTCGTATTGGTCTTGTGTTGCATGAAATAACGTTCTATAACCCGAAACTGTTCCGCTTATCCATTTCGATTCTTCCCAAGTACTTGGATTTGTATTTGCATCATTAAATCCTACCCAAGCTTTCAGCCTTGAACCGGCGTTTGAATTAAGATTTGTTATTCCGTCAATTACTACTCTTCCGTAAAACGAATGGGTTGTACCTAAAGTTATTTGTTCGGGATTATCCGATTCTAAATTTACCCAAGAAATTGAAGGGTCCGTAATAGTTAAAGTCGGCGAAACATATATTGTTCCGTCCCATTCACCACCTCCGCTTGCACTATATCCTGCATACTTGTAACCGCTGTGCCTAATCTTAAATCTTGCTGCAATATAATAAGTTCCGGGAGACAAATTGGCAGCACTGTTTGTTGCCGTTTTACTTAAGCCACGTAAAAATTCATCTTGTCCGTTTGTTTCATCCGTATTTCCGTTATAACCGGCAACCATCCATAACGAATCGTTCCATGTACTTGGGTTTGAATTTACTGTAGAATATCCTATCCAACATTGTACGTTAGCTCCTTGACCAACATTATCGGTTAATCCTTCTTCAAATATTTTTGCGGTATATGTAGTTGCAATACCCATTACTGCCGTGCTATTACCTGTAATTAAATAAACATTATCTATTGTCGGAATTGAAGTTGTTGTTTCGTAAGCACCGATTGCAGGATTAGTTAAACTTCTTTCTATGTTATTAATATCCGTAGTTACCAACTCTATCGGTGTACCTGCACCAATAAGCGGAGATGCAACAACAGGTTGTAGATTATTATCGTTTAGATTTAACGGATCAACACTAATCGAATTACCGTCTTTTCCCGTTGCGGTTTTCCAATCTTCCAAAGTTGTTTTATCACCGCCTAAATACCCTAATATTGCCTGAGAACCCGTAACATAATAATTATTATAATTTATTTGAGTAAATGCCGGAGCTAAAGCTTCGCTATAAATTGCATATGCCTTTGAAACCGACTGAGTAAATAAAGTAGAATTATAAAAACTGTTATTAATTAATTCAATACCTGTAACCCCCGAAGCAAAATAGATTCCTTCCGAAATATTTACCGAGCTACTTGATGTATTATTCCCTGCAACACATATCGAGTTATTGTAAATTTTTATTCCGCCTGTAGTTCCTAAAACCGATATACCGGAAGTAGTATATGACATAGGAGCCGATATTCCCTTTTCGCAATAAATTCTGCCTATACTATTATTTACAATCGTTATATTGCTATTCGGGTTACCGGTGTTTATCTCAATGCCTGATGCCCCTTGCGCATCATTTGTTTTAGCATGAACATTATAAATATTATTTTTTGTGATATTACAATTTTGCACCCCGGTACTTAAAAATATCGCATTTAATTTACCCATATTATCGTTATCATCAATTATATTGAATATTTTATTTTTATTTATTGTAACCCCGTCAGATTCTTTTAAATAAACACCATATTTGCCGATAAATCGGTTATTTAATTGCTTATAACCTAACTCATTATTTTCAATTGTAATATTATTATTTTTACCGGTGCTTTTTCCTAAAATTGCAATTCCGTAACGGCATCGGTATATATTATTTTCAACAATTGTATAGTTATCGTTATCTGCACCAGATGAAACTACTGACGGAGTATCATCCCCAACATATATACCTGTTCCTCCTGCCGAAAAGCTTAAAGTATAGATGTTACAATTTCTAATAGTATTATTTTGCGAACCCTGTCCTATTCCCTTACTAATAAAATGCAACACTGCCAATGAATTATATGATGAACTATTATTAAAAAATGTTAAATTGTTTCCCGCATCATTATATCTTCCGTCTATAATAATATTATCGGCTCCGTTAAAACGAATTAACCCGCCTGCATACGCTCCCGTAATTGTTTTAAGTCCTTCGGAATTCGGTTTTATTGTTACCGAAAAATTATTATCAAATTCGTTAAGTGCAACAGCACCCGTTTCGGTTAAATCCGAAGTAATTTTTATTGTAACATTACCGGTTACAACACTATTGTTAATTTTATTAAATATTCCGTCAGCTCCGGTTAATGTTGTATATGTTTCTCCTGTACCTATTAAATATTCACCTTGAATCCCTTCTCGTATCAAAAAGCTTTTTAACGTTCCGCCAATCGGAAAATTATTAATAACCAAGTTAACCGATTGAGTTGCCGAGTTTAGTGTACCCGTATTGATAGTTACATTTGGTGTTTCTGCCAAATCTTGGGCAATTACAAAGTATTGTATTAC
>DAINPX010000290.1:0-4529 GCA_036743235.1 Melioribacteraceae bacterium | reverse complement strand
TGTTTTTTTATTCTAATATCTTCGCTGCCAATACATTTTATGTATCTTTAAGCGGAAGTAATATTGCCCCTTATAATAGTTGGGCAACAGCAGCAACAAATATTCAAACTGCCATAAATGCTGCAAACACAGGTGATGTTGTGATTGTAGATGACGGTACGTTTGTTCTATCTAACACAATTAACCTAATAAAAGCTATTACTGTAAAAAGCTTAAACGGATATTCCTTTACAACCATTGACGGTAATAATTTAAAATTATGTTTTCAAATTAATAATGTTGATGCAATTGTTGATGGATTTACAATAACAAAAGGTTATAATCCTTCCGGTTTTGGTGGTGCCGTAAATATCATTTCCGGAGGAACAATTCAAAATTGTTTTATTTCAAACAGTCAAGCACGTGATGGCGGCGGAGTTGCTATTGATAACGCCGGGTTAGTTTTTAATTGCATTATTACCGGAAATAAAGCCAGCAATAACAATAATGACGGTTACGGCGGCGGAGTTAGAATGCTTAACGGAGGCATTACAAGAAATTGTCTTGTTTATGGCAATACTTCAGTAAAATACGGTGGCGGAATTAATGTTTGGCAGTCAGGCTCTATTCAAAGCTGTACTATTTATAATAATACCGCTCCTTATGGTGCCGGTGTTAGGTGCAGAAATAATTCAATTATGGAAAATACAATTTCTTTCTTTAATAATGGCTCTAATTGGGAAACTAGCGGAACCGGTTATACATTTAATAGTAATTGCACTACACCTGCGTTACCTAATGGAACCGGAAATATTACAAGTGACCCCCAATTTACCGATGCAAGTACAAACAATTTTAACTTACTAGCTACTTCACCGGCAATAGATGCCGGGTTTAATCAACCATGGATGACTACTGCAGTTGATTTAAATGGGAATAGTAGAATTTTTGGTATTAAAGCCGATATTGGTGCTTTGGAATTTAAAATTTCTGATCCTCCGGATTTAGTATCTCCTGTTTCTATGTCTAAAAATATTTCGGTTACACCTACGTTTACGTGGAGTGCAACTACAAATGCTACAAGTTATACGCTTGAACTTTCAGAAGATCCGACTTACACCCAAAATTTGAAAGTTTTTAGCGATATCACTACATCATCATTTACTATTACGGAACCTTTAAAATTTGGACAAATATATTTTTGGCGAGTAAAGTCAAATTTATCAAATCCTGTTTATAGCACTTCATTTATTTTTGTTACAAGCCTTAAACCTCCCGTTTTATTAACACCCGGCAGTAATTATTTAAACCCGTTGCAGCCTACTACCAATTATCCTACAAATATAACTTTTAGATGGCACAACTCGCCGGCTGCTTACATGTACAAAATACAAATAACTTTACTATCTGATGTAAATTTTGACAACCCAATTATTGACACATGGGCAGGATACGGAGATACAAGCTTTACCGCTTCTAATTTACTAAACTGGACTAATTATTTATGGCGTGTTTATGCAGATAACCCCGCTACAAGCCAAAGAAGCGAATGGTCAGAAAAATTTATTTTTATGACAAAATTAGCAACTCCTGTTTTAATTAGCCCTGCCTCAAATTCATTATCACAATCGATTAACCCAACTTTAACTTGGGATATTGTACCCGGTGCAATGTTTTATAATGTGGAAATTTATACTGATTCAAATTGCTCTAATCTTGAAGCACAATACTCGGTTAATACTACCGGACCAATTGTTACTTCAGTTAACGTAACTAACAATCTTGCAAATAATACAAAATATTTTTGGAAGGTTAAAGCAACACACGTTGTATCCGAAAGTAATTATTCGGCAGTTGGTAATTTTACAACTATAAAATCGATAACTCCTTACTTAAGCTGGCCGCTTAATGCAGTTCAACTAAACGGTTCAATAGTTAATTTTAGTTGGTATATCAATCAGTATGAACCGGGGGTAAAATACGATTTAATTTACTCTACCGATGTTAACTTTTCAACAAAACTTATAATTGAAAACTTGGAAACTACAACGTATTCTTTAAACAATTTATTGCCCGGAACAAAGTATTATTGGAAAGTTCGTTCAAAAATAGGCGATAATATTGCAAGCTATTCAACTACCGAAAGTTTTATTACTTACGGAAATACGGCACTTCTATCTCCTAATATCTCGTGGCCTGCCGGCGGTAACACGGTTTACACTTTACAGCAGAATCTTTTATGGTACTTAAACAACTCATATCCGGGTTTAACTTACGAAGTAGAGTTAAGAGTGGGAAATATTTCTGATTTAACCGGTGTACCAACCATTACCAATATAAATAATTGCTCAGTTACAACAAATTTGGTACAAGGAACCCAATATGTTTGGCAAGTACGTTCTAAATTGGGAACCGAATATTCGCCATGGTCAACTCCGGCTACTTTTGTTTCTGTTTCAGCTCCTTCATTGGCAACCCCTATTGCATCTTATCCTGTAGGTTATCCAACCGTTTATAATACAGAACCGACATTATATTGGTATTTGGGAACAAACGCAACGGGTTTAACATACGAGGTTGAATATGTTGAAGGTTTAAATACACCGTTTACAAATACGCCTAATATTGAAAACATTAATTCGTTTTTTATAAAGCTAACCGGCTTAAATGCGGGAAGCAGCTATAAGTGGCAAGTTAGGTCTTCTAACGGAATAAATAAATCTGCATGGTCAAATGTTGCATCTTTTGTTATTGAAGCAACACCAACAATAGCCCCCGTAATTCCTACCCCCTCTTGGCCCATAGGTAACGCAACAGTATATACGGCACAAACTAATTTATATTGGTATTTAGGTACTGTAGTAACCGGTTTAACTTATGAAGTAGAAATAAGGGACGGAGCTTTAACAGGTACGGCAAATATTTTAAACATTACTCAACTTTTTACTCAGGCGTTACAACTGCAAAGCGGAAAAACTTATAATTGGGCAGTTCGCTCTAAATTAGGAACAATGGTATCGGCATGGTCTTTACCACAATCATTTACAACAATAAGTACTATACCGGTTGCTACTGTACCAATACTATCTTGGCCTATCGGAGGTACTACGGTTTATACAAGCACACAACAACTTTCGTGGTATGTAAATTCTGCAAGTGCCGGATTAAAATATGATTTAAAATACTCAACCAATTTGGATATGAGTGAAGCCACAACAATAACCAACATTGTAAATTCGCAGTATGTATTAACCGGTTTAACTGCCGGAACTTCATATTATTGGCAAGTTAGATCTTCGGACGGAATAGTGCATTCTGCATTTAGCAATATCGAAAGTTTTGTAACTAATGCAGGAAATTTACCTGTAATGCCAATAACCGGTAACCCAATAAACGGAGTACAAATAATTTCAAATGCACCTGTTTTATCGTGGTTTATTCCTACAAGCAATGCAGTAAAAAGTTATGAAGTACAATATTCCGATAATCCCGATATGAATACGGCAGTTACAAATAATTGCAACTCAACAAGTACTGTTATTAACGGGCTTACGCCAAATAAAACTTATTACTGGCGAGTTCGTTCGATAAATGCCGATGGAAATTATTCAACATATTCAAATATTGCCTCTTTTGTATCTAATTCTGTTACTTCAGTTAAAGACGATATTAGTTTAATAAATAGTTTTGAATTATCTCAAAACTTCCCAAATCCTTTTAATCCTACAACTTCTATAAATTTTAGAATAAAAGAAGCAGGTATATATTCATTGGAAATTTATAATATGTTAGGACAAAAAATTGAAACTTTGGTTAAGGAACATCTAACTACAGGCAATTATAATGTTAATTTTAATGCACAAAATTTAAGTTCTGGAATATATTTATATAAACTAAAAGGTGCGAACGTAAATTTAGTTAAAAAAATGACACTGATAAAATAAGTATTTAGTTAATAACTTGTTAATTATTATTTAAAAGCGGAGCAACTTTAAAGTAACTCCGCTTTTTATTTTTGCAATGTTGTTTTTTACAATAAATAATAGACTAAGGAGTGCTTTTAGAACCGAAAATATAATAATTAAGTTTAACCTTAATAACAAAAAAAAAAATTAAAAAGTTAAAATATTGCATTGTTAAAACTCCAGAATTAACTAATAATTGCAAAAGAATAAAGCAAAATGCAAACTAAAACCATAAAACATTGGTCAAACGGGCACAAAATTATTTTTAAAATTGGGGAATGTTTTTGTAACTTCTTATTTTATAATGCGTTAAACCCCCTTAATTTTACGGAAAACTGCTTCTTATTCCCCGTTTTGCCTCATTTTTGAACAAAATACCCTTTAAAAAAGGGCTTACCATACGGGGTTTAATTTTGCATTTTTTTGTTTAATGTTTTTAGTTTTTTTTGTTGTAAATTTTTATTTTTCTTTTATAACCTATTATATTTTATTCACTTACAAATATTTTATATTTTTTTTGATATTTTTTAGTATTTTTTATTTGGAAATTATTGGATAAAAAACTATATTGGAGGAGTTCTTTTA
>DAINPX010000289.1:0-4551 GCA_036743235.1 Melioribacteraceae bacterium | reverse complement strand
ACTCCAGCCACCTAAAAGTACATTCATTAACGAACGATTCATTCCTTTGCACATAATCAAAGTTAAAATTATTCCGCTTGCACCTACTAATGCTCCGGTAATAATTAATTCATTGTTTCTTAAAACAAAACCGGTTGTGGCTGCAGCCAGTCCACTATAAGAATTTAGTAACGAAACTGCAACAGGCATATCGGCTCCGCCTATAGGAAGAACAAGAAGCACTCCTAATATTAATGATAATAAAGTTATAATTAATATAACAGTTTCTGCTTGGTTAGGATATAAAGTAGTAAATATTGATAATCCAACAATAGATAGAAAAAGAAGAATATTTAATGGTTGTTGGAAAGCAAATTTAACAACTTTTCCGGTTACAATACCTTGTAATTTACCAAAAGCAATTAACGATCCTGTAAAAGTAACAGCCCCGATAATAAGACTTAAAGAAATGGAAATAGTTGATGCTGTTGTAAATTGTATTATTTCTCCGCTTTTATTACTTAAATTATTAAAAATTTTGTAATACTCTGCCAATGCTACAAGTAAAGATGCTCCGCCTCCAAATCCGTTTAGTAAACCTACCATTTGGGGCATACCTGTCATTTTAACTTTTACAGCCATTAAATAACCGATAAAAGAACCTAACACAAAACCAATTATAATCCATTCGTAAGAAATAATAGATTTATATAATAGAGTTGCCAAAATAGCCAGCAACATACCAAAAGCAGAATAAAAATTACCTTGTCTTGCTGTTTTTGGCGAACTTAATTTTTTTATTCCAAAAATAAATAGTACTGATGAGACTAAATAAGTTAATTCAATAATCAATTCCATAATAATCTCACTTTTTCTTAAACATTTTTAACATTCTGTCTGTAACCACAAAACCTCCAACAACATTAATAGTTGCAAAAATTATGGCTATCATACCCAAAATAGTGCTAATTGTAAATTGTTCCATTCCGGCACTAAGTATTGCTCCAACAATTGTAATTCCCGAAATTGCATTGGAACCGCTCATAAGAGGAGTATGTAATGTAGGGGGTACTTTTGTTATTAGCTCGAAGCCTACAAAAATGCCGAGTACAAATACATATATTTCCATTAATAATTGTGTATCCATATACTTATCCTAATTTTTATTTAATATAAGGTTAATTTTTTCGTTAATAATATTACCATTAAAAGCTAATAAAGAACCTTTTACAATTTCATCTTCCATATTTGGGAAAAGCTTACCATCCTTAATAATATGGTCTAAAAGGTTTAGCAGGTTTTTAGAATAGACTTCACTTGCATGTGTAGGAACTAATGAAGGTAAATTAGATTCCCCAATTATAGTAACATCGTATTTTGTAACAATTTTACCATTTTCACTAATTTCACAATTGCCTCCAAATTCAACTGCCATATCTAAAACTACCGATCCGGGACGCATATTTTTAATCATTTCTTCGGTAACAAGTATAGGGGCTTTTTTACCCGGAACCAATGCGGTAGTAATAACAATATCCGCTTCGGTAATATGTTTAAATATTAAAGCTTTTTGTTTTTGTAAAAATTCTTCGCTAACTTCTTTTGCATAACCACCGCTATCCTGTAAATTCTCATCAGCTTTAACTTCAATAAATTTTCCGCCTAAACTTTCAACTTCTTCTTTTACGGAAGGTCTAACATCTGATACTTCAACTATTGCCCCAAGTCGTTTGGCTGTGCCCAATGCTTGAAGCCCCGCAACGCCTGCCCCCATAATTACTACTTTAGCCGGTTGAATAGTACCTGCTGCAGTCATTAATAAGGGAAATATTTTACCCAAATAATTTGCCGTAAGTATAACACTTTTATATCCGGCAATATTTGCCTGACTGCTTAGGGCATCCATTTTTTGTGCTAAGGTTGTACGAGGAATCATATCCATTGCTAAAAAATTAACCCCTTTATCGGCAGATTTCTTAACTACTTCGGGATAATGAAGTGCAAAAGCTAACGAAATAACTAAAGTACCCGGATTAACTAAATCAATTTCATCTTTATTTAATAGGTTGTTAAACAGTGGTCTTTGTACTTTTAAAATTATTTCCGAGTTACTATATAAAAGTGCTGTATCATCAATAATTTCCGCACCGAGTTCAATATATTTATTATCAGGAAAGCCTGCATTTAAGCCGGCAGACTTTTCAACAAAAACTGTAAAACCTCTTTTAATTAATTTATTTACAGTATCGGGAGTAACTGCAACTCTGTTTTCTCCCGGTTTAATCTCTTTTGGAATCCCTATTTTCAAATCAATTTCTCCCAAATGTTTATATTTTAAATCATTTTTGTTCAATTAAAGTTCATAAACTACTTTTATTTTTGTTTTACGTTCATCATAATTTTGCTAAATTAAGATTCAAATTTCAATTAATAAGGTTAAAAATGAACCAAATATTAGTTAAAGAACAATTATCAAAAGATGTTTTTTTAATGAAAATTTTCGCCCCGCTTATTGCCCAAGAAAGAGCAGCAGGGCAATTTATTATATTGCAATTAGATGATGAGTATGGAGAAAGGATTCCCTTAACTATAGCCGATGCAGATTACACAGAGGGGACAATTACAATTATTTTTCAGGTAGTAGGAAAAACCACTTTAAAACTATCAACTTACAATGTTGGTAACGTAATAGCAAGTGTAGTTGGACCTCTTGGAAAACCTACTCATATCGAAAATTTTGGAACTGCAGTTTGTGTAGGAGGAGGAATAGGTGTTGCTCCTTTGTATCCTATTGCAAAGGCACTAAAAGAAAAAGGGAATAAAGTAATTGTTATTATTGGTGCAAGAAACAAAGAATTGATAATATTAGAAGACAAGATGCGAAATATTGCAGATGAGTTAATAATTTGCACAGATGACGGCAGTTATGGGTTAAAAGCTTTAGTTACCGAACCTTTAAAAAATATTTGTGAAAGAGATATTAAACCGGATATTGTTATAGCAATAGGACCTCCTTTAATGATGAAATTTTGCTCAATTACAACAAAACCTTATAATGTTTTTACACAAGTATCTTTAAATACAATTATGGTTGACGGAACCGGAATGTGCGGCGGCTGTAGAGTAAATGTTGGCAACGAAGTAAAATTTGTGTGTGTTGATGGTCCCGAGTTTGATGGACATAAGGTCGATTTTGATAATATGATTAAAAGATTAAATAGTTACAAAGAAATTGAAAGAGAAATGCACAAGTGTTATATTGAACAAGAATATGAGCTAAAGAGGCAAAAATGACAGGACAAAATTCTGAAGCTATTAAAGAAGAAGCCAAATTATTGTTGGTTGATTACATAACTAAATTTGATAAATTAAAACCGAAAGAAAGAACGGCTATTCCACCGCAAGAGATGATAAATCAAGACCCGGAAGAAAGAAGAAGCAATCTTAAAGAAGTTGCACTTGGCTATACGGAAGAACAGGCACGTATAGAGGCAATGCGGTGTTTACAATGCGTCAAAAAAACATGCGTTGCGGATTGCCCCGTTGGTATAGATATTCCCGGGTTTATTGGTAAAATTGCTTCAGGGGAATTTGAAAAAGCGGCTGCAATTGTTAAAGAATCCAGTTTGTTACCAGCAATTTGCGGAAGAGTTTGTCCTCAAGAAACTCAATGTCAACAAAACTGTGCCGTTGGTAAAGCTTTAAAAGATGTGGATAAATCCGTAGCCATTGGCAGACTGGAGCGATTTATTGCGGATTGGGAAAGAAGTGTCGGAAAATTTATTCTGCCCGAAATAAAACCAGATACAGGTAAAAAAGTTGCTGTTGTAGGTAGCGGACCGGCAGGATTGGTTGTTGCTGCAGATGTAAGGAGAGAAGGGCATAAGGTAACAATATTTGAGGCATTTCATAAATTGGGAGGAGTAATGCGATACGGTATCCCCGAATTTAGACTGCCTAACAATATTGTTGATGAAGAAATTGAAAAACTGATTGCAATGGGAGTAGAAATAAAGACTAATTTTGTTATCGGACGAACTAGAAAACTAAAAGATTTAATTGAAAAAGACGCTTATGATGCTGTTTTTATTGGTACGGGTGCAGGGCTACCAATGTTTATGGGAATTGAAGGTGAAAACTTGGTAGGGGTGTTTTCTGCTAACGAATACCTTACGCGAGCAAACTTAATGCGTGCATATGAAAAAGAAAAAGCTGATACACCCATTTATCCATCCAAAAAAGTGGCTGTTTTGGGAGGCGGGAATGTTGCTATGGATGCTGCACGAATGGCTGTTCGTTTAGGAGCCGAAAAAGTTTCGGTTGTTTATAGAAGAACAGAGGTTGAGATGCCTGCACGAAAAGAAGAAGTTGCCCATGCAAAAGAAGAAGGGATTGAATTTTTATTTTTGCAAAATGCAAAAAGGATAATTGGGACGGAAGACGGGCGAGTAGAAGCAATTGAATGTTTAAGATATGAACTTGGCGAGCCCGATTTTAGCGGCAGAAGACGACCTGTCGTTATTCCCAATAGTGAATTTATTTTAGATGTTGATACTGTAATAGTTGCAATTG
>DAINPX010000288.1:0-4558 GCA_036743235.1 Melioribacteraceae bacterium | reverse complement strand
TTTTGAATTTTGAATATTGAATTAAAAAGAATTCATCGGTTTTGATAGAGGGTTTACACAATTGTACTATCCTGCTTTTAAATCTTTTCCGAACCAAGAGTTTCAGAAATATAACAAAATAAGGTTAAATGCTAAGTGTTTAAGGTTAAATATTTTTAATGTTTAAGCTAATGAGTAATAATAAAATCACAAAATTTTTTGAGACGCGGAGAGTTGATATTATTATAACCGAAGTAAAAAACCCATAACCAAGCCCAGTAGGGGCGACATTATAATTAGAAGCACTTTAGCCACTAACGTGCTACAAGATTTTGGACGTTAGAAAAAAGATGTTAGAAAATTAATTTAAGTTAATAGATTTTTCTCCTGTTTTTCCTTCTTTTCTCCTGCCATTCCCGGTTCTAAAGAAATGCTAAGTGCTTAAGGTTAAATAAAAAATCTCCATAGTAAGTAGTTACAATTGTAATATCCCCTTTTAATTTTTTTCCGTCTTCTATTTTATTAAGTCTATCATCTGCAGTATTAAAACAAAGAAGCAATTGAAAACAAAAAAAAAAATTAGAACAATTTTTATTTACACTTTAAACTTAATAATTTAACACTACAAATACGCTTGTCGTAATTTTTCTTGGTCAAGAACGTTAACCATATTAAATTCGCTTTCGTCAACTCTCTCAACATCTCCAAAGTAATTATTTTCCGTACTATCGCGCAGTGTAACGGCTTTAACGTTTTTAGCCGAAAGAATTGCCATTTTTTCCACTATTATACTATTCCCCCCTTCCGCATCTACCGTTCCTTGTATATAATAAGGACCCATAGAAACCGTTAACTCGGCATAAAGTTCATATTCTTTGGGAAAAATGACCGCTTCAAAAGTGCCGGTTAAATCTTCAAGCGAAAGAAATTTCATAATTTTATCGGATTTTGTTTTTATACGCTTGCTTGCCATATACCAACCAATCATTTTAATTGATTTAGCTGCAAATTTAGACATATCGGCAGCTTTAACAATTTGCGGAAGGTTAACAAATTTCTCAAAAAAATTTAGCGGATGTTTGGTTATCATAAAATCGAAAAGTTCATATTCTGCAGCACAAATTTCTTCAACACTATATTCAACATCGGTATGCGCCAAACGTTCTAATTCAAGCGACTCATCTTCAAAAAGATTAAAATAATCGGTGTCTAAAATACGCCTATGTTTTATATAAATATCCAACAAACGCATTAATGCGGGACGCGTTTTATTAAAGCATTGCATTGCCCCTATTTTTATTAGCAAATATGTATCTTCATAACCCGGTTTTACGCGTAAAAGGAAATCCAACAACGATTTATATTCACCGCCGGAGTTTCTTTCTTCAACAATTTTTTCGGCTGTTTTATTTCTTAAACCTTTAATTGCCAAAAAACCGATTCTAATTTCTTTATCATATCCGGTATATTCAACCAAACTATTGTTAACGCACGGCAGTAAAATTTTTATGCCCAATCTTTTAGCTTCTTGTATATAAACCGCAGGGGCATAATACCCGCCTCCGTTAGAAAGCACGCTTGAAAGAAACTCGGCAGGGAAATGAACTTTTAGATAGGCAACTTGATAAGATAACAAAGCAAAAGATGCGCTATGAGCTTTACAAAAAGCATAACCGGCAAACGATTCTATTTGACGCCACAATTCTTTTATAACATATTCGTTATACCCTTTTTCTCTGCATGATTCAAAAAATCTTGATTCTATTTGCTGCATTGCATTATGTGATCGCATTTTGCCACTCATGGCACGCCTTAACAAATCCGCCTCTTCTAACGTTAATCCTGCTACTTTATTGGCAACTTTTAAAACATCTTCTTGATAGATCATAACTCCGTACGTTTCACCCAAAATATCTTTTAACTGGGGCAATAAATATTTCCTTCGTTTCGGATCTTTATGGCGTAAAATAAACTCTTGCATCATACCGCTTTCGGCAACCCCCGGTCGTATTACAGAGCTGGCAGCCGTAAGTAATTCAAAATTATCGCAATCAAGTTTTTTTAATAACGACCGCATTCCGGGTGATTCTATATAAAAGCATCCTATAGTATCTCCTTCTCTAATTATCTTTTTAGTCCCTTCATCGTTAAAAAGCATCTCGTAATCGTATATATCAAAATCCACCCCGCCTTTATTACGGGCAATTTCGGGGTAAACTACCGGTAAAACATCTTTACTCCGTTTAGTTTCCGGTAGCGTGTACGATTTTAAGTCAAAACTAAATTCTTTTTTATCTTCCATTTTCACAAAATAGTAAACATTTGTACACTAAAACTAAAACATTTTATTTAATTATGCAAGCAGTTTATACTTTTTATTTTTGAACTTTTTTATATTTTTTTTATTTTATTTAGTAGATAAAAACGAGTATATAATGAAATCTGTTTTGGTTGTTGATGATAGTCTTGCTTTTTCGGCAATGTTGCAAAAAGCATTAATGATGCGTGGAGAAATAAAAGTGGAATTGGCAAAAAACGGAATGGAGGGTTTGAACATATTAAAACAGATAACTCCTTCTTTAATTATGTTGGATATCGAAATGCCTGTAATGAACGGTATTCAATTTTTGGAGGTTATACGAAAGGAAGAACAGTATAAAAATTTACCTGTAATTATTATGTCGGCAAATAAAAACACCGAAATAATTAAACAAGCGGTTAACTTAGGTGTATCGGAATATATATTAAAACCTGCAAGCATTCAAACCATATTAGAAAAAGTTAACCGAGTAATTATTTAAATAACGGCATATTATTAAGTCCGAAAAAAAGAATAGACTACCAAAAACCGTAAAAATGCTTTAATTAACAATACTTACAATTACCAATAGTACTATACTTATTTAATTAATGCAAGTTTATTAATAAAACTTCTATTGCCGGCAGTTAATAAACAGTAATAAACACCTGATGCAACAAAATCGCCTCTATCATTTTTCCCTTCCCAAAAAACGGAATAAAATCCTGAGTTTTTATATTCGTTAACCAATTCTTTAACAATTTGACCTGTTACATCAAATATCCGTAGTTTTACTTCCGAAGCCTCGGCAATGCTATAATTTATTGTGGTAGAGGGGTTAAAAGGATTTGGGTAATTATTATATAAGTAATCTTTTGGTAAATAACTTTCACCATTAACGTTTGTAGTATTTGTTTCAAAATATGTAATAAAAATATCATCAATATAATTATCTTTTGAGTTAGTATATCCAATTAGCATAAATTTATTTTCATTAATTCTAATTATATTATTTACCCATTCGTTTTTCCCCATATCAATAATATAATTCCATTTGGTTGTACCCAAGCTATCTATATATACAATTAGTATGTCATTATTATAGTTATCTTTTTTTGAGTTGCCAACAGCCAAAAATGAGCCGTTTTCTAATTCCAAAATATCTGTACCGTAATCGTAATTATTATAGGCTTCTTTATAAACAGCCCACTTTTTAACACCGTTATAATTCATCCTAAATAAACTCATATCCATAAAATCACTCCCGTGTTTATCGGAACTTCCTATAAAAGCATATCCTCCGTCTTTAGTGGTTGTTATTTTTCCGGCACTATCAAAATTATTTCTATTAAAGTTTTTTTGCCAAACAATATTCCCCTGTAAATCAAGTTTTATTGCAAGCATGTCCCTATTAACTGCATTAAACGAGCCGGTAGAGCCTGCAGAAATAATATAATCATTTTGCCCAATTATATTAGCTGAAAGCTCGCTACCGGATCCCCCAATTTTTTTCTGCCAAAGTATATTTCCGCTAAAATCTAAGCAAGTTAAATAAAGGTCGTAATCACCGGCAGTTATGTTATTTGTATAACCATTTAAATATATTTTATTTTGTACTATACATAAACCCGTTGAATTTTGTATTCCCTCTTCTTCAAAATATTTTTCCCAAATTACATTGCCATAATTATCGGTTTTTATAAGAAAGATATCTTTTGAACCGTTAAAATTTGAATAGCCCGATAAAAATAAATTACCGTTTTCGTCTTCAACTACCGCATTACAGCAATCAAAACCTAAAGTTCCAAATGTTTTATCCCAAATAATATTTCCATATTCATCTATTTTAATTATTAAAATATCACTGTTAAATTCATTTTGAGTATAAGTGTAACCTGCTATTAAATAGTTATTATCTCTTAACTTAATAGTACTTGTAGGGATATCAGAAAAAAGACCTCCGTAAAACTCGGTTTTAATAACAATTACTTGAGCATTAATTACTTCCGAAAAAATTGCGAGTAAGAAAAAAAGAATCAAGGTTTTCATCATTGCCTCCGTTATTTGCTTCTTTTGTATAGTCTGTTTTTTTCAATTGCATCCGAAATAGCTTCACAATTTTCAAAATGATAGTACATATTTCGTGTACCTGTTATTAAGTTACCGTCCGTTACAGGCAAAATATTTTCTCCCATATAAATTGCACCTGCATTTTGATATTGAGTTTTAAAGTTTGAAGTACCCGATATTTTTCTACCGACTAACTTGTTAGTCCACATA
>DAINPX010000287.1:0-4569 GCA_036743235.1 Melioribacteraceae bacterium | reverse complement strand
TTTAATTGCGATGAATTTGGGGCAAATATTCTAAATATTGTCTTGCCTTCTTCAATAAAAGAACCTAATTTTTTTGAGGAATAATATAAGTCTAAATTCTTTTCCTCAATTTTTTCTGTACCTAATCTCAATACATTATTATATTCATGGATATGCAATGGATTTCCTCCGATTCTATTAACGGATAGAATTAAACAAAATAAAATAAAAAGTTTAAAATTTTTCATATTTTACTCTTAAGATATATTATTAAAATAAACGTTTACATTTAAATAAACAAGAAATATTTCTCAATTAATTAATTTTCTTTATCACAATAAATTGCCGTTTAATGTTAGAGGCAAATCAAATTCATTTTCAAAAATTAATACTTTTAGATAACCAAATGTTTCGTATTCAATTTTTCTATTTAAAATTGCATTTAATAACGAAGTTGCCGTTCTAAAATTATTAATATTAAATATCATCCTACCTTCTACTTCGTTAAAATTATTGTTAATAGTAATTTTATTTGTAATATTACCCTCTCCGGCAAAAATTCCGTTAATTTTAACTTTTGCAGGATAATCTATTATCTCAAAATTAGTATTATAAGGATTTCTGAGAATGAAAGTAATTTCAAGTTTGTATGAAGTAGCATTTATATCTAACAACCGACTATTTATAATATTTATAAAATCTGAAGTTTTACTATCGGAAATGATGTTTGAAATTATTTTTTTGGTATCAAAAACAATCGGAATTTCTATATGTTTATTAAGATCCATAATTTTGGTAATTATTTTTACATCACCAATTAACTTTAGACTTATAGAATCTTGTTCAATAGCAGTTGGATTTAATAGCTTATTTAAACTTGCATTAATTATTAAAGGAACAATTAAAGTAGATTTTCCCGAAATATTCAAAGTATTTAATGCATTTGCTGTACCAATATCTATTGAATCTTTTTTAATAGTAAACTTTGGCTTTCTTATTGCAATATTAAAAAAGTTAGAGTTTTTTATTTTTGCATCAACAAATATTTTTATACTATCTTTTTTAATTTCTTCAATTCTAATATTTTCAAAAGATTGAATAGTTGGTATTACCGAGTAATCGGAAAAAGAAAATATTTTTACAACATAAGCAACCAGTATAATAATAGGAAGAACAAATAATATTTTAATTATACCTTTTACACTGCCATAAATCATATTTATTTCCGATTTGTATATCTATTCCAAATTGTATCAGCATAAGCAATAACACCTTTAACATAATTTTCCGAAGGATTGTATCTATAAATTGCTCTCTGTCTGCTATTTTCATCAGATTTATACTTACCTACCTTATTTAAAAAATTTGCACAACTAAATATTGCATCAGGAAAAGTATAAAGATCCTTTTCTCCGTTCTTATCTCCATCTACAATATAATGTAAATTGAACGGCATAAATTGAACATATCCTATCGCTCCTCCCCACGAACCTAATTGTTTCAAAGGATCAAGTTTGTTTTTTTTGGATTCACGAAGTAATGCGATTAAAGAATTTACTGCATTATTTTTTATTCTATTAAGTCTTTTTTTTGCTTTTTCTTCTTCACTTTTATCTTTATATGGTGATTTTCCGTTTTCATTAATAAATTTCTCTACAGAATATTTTTCTGCGTCTTCAATAAAAAGTATCTGATTTAAAAATATATTAAAAATCCTATAATTACCTGTAAACTCGCCTAATCCCGATTCCCACATCATAATAGAAACAATATCTTTCTTCTTTACTCCAAAAGTACTTTCTGCTTTATTCAAAATTTTCGAATAGTCTATTAAAAATTTAACACCCCTTTCAATACGATCTTCTCGCATAAATATCTTCAGGTAATTTTCAGCTTCCACTTCTTGATGTTGTTTACTATCGGGACGTGCATACTTTATTAGCATATCAGTATATACAGTATCTACTTCAGGACGTTCTAATAAATTTATAAAGTCTTCTTTACTCCAATAACCATTGCTTTTTTTTGCTATTTCATTAAATAACTTTTCAAAATAGACTTTATGTTTCCCCTCATAAATCATTTTTTTATTAAATTTAATATTTAATGAATTTGAATAACAATTACTTACCAAAAAGAATGAACATAATAATATTATTATATATTTTATACTAGCCTCACTATATACTTAATTTATTAAATTAAGAATTCCGATGTCTTCAATTGAATTATACTTTCTATACCAAACAGAATTTTCACTCCTTGCAAAAATCATAAAACCTTTAATTATTATTGGCTCTTCAGAAATAAACTGCTTATTTAATCTAAATGAAATTTCAACTTTACATTCATTTTTGCTAATGAAATATGTCTTTATTATTTTTTTATCACTAATTTTATAATCAGAACTTAAAGCCGCTTGAATATATACTTCAATTTTTTTGAATTCATCATTAATTACATCAGATGAAGGTTTATTATTAAAGCAGCCAAATAAAACAACAACTAAAACAAAAAGTATTAACTTATTAATTACCATATCTATAAATAATAAATATATTTTAGTATTAATATACAAAAAAATAAAATATAACGACTATTAAATAATTAAAAAAACAACAGTGGAATTGTTATGTAAAAAGTTGTACCAATATTTGGCAAGGATTCAAACCTAATATTTCCCTTATTTAATTCAATAAACTCTTTACATAAAATTAAACCTAAACCGGTTCCTTTTTCGTTATTAGTACCCGGACGGCTTTCACCTCTATTAATAGTAAATATTTTCTCTTTTAAATTATCTGCAATTCCAATGCCGAAATCAGTTATAGAAAGTTCAATTGTTTTTTCTTCAATTACATTGGCACCGATAATAATTTTTTGATTGTTATACGAGTATTTAATAGCATTAGTTAATAGATTTCTAATTACCGTCATTAACAAATCGTCATCTGCATAAATTACATAATCTTCGTTAAAATTAATTTCAATTTCAATATTTTTAGCTTTGGCTTGGCCATATATCAACCCCATAACTTCCATAACTAAAAATTTCAGATCTAACTCGCTAGGCTGATATAATATTTTGCCCGTTTGTGCCCTTGACCAATGTAATAAGTTTTCTAACAGCTGGTAAGATCCTTTAGATACTTTTCTTATTTCCGCAATATACGATAATTTCTCTTCGTCTGTAAGTTCATTAAAATCTGCTTCCAATAACTCACTTAACCCTAAAAGAGAGCTGAACGGATTTTTAAGATCGTGAGCAATAATAGAAAAAAATTTATCCTTAGTTTTATTATGTATTTCCAACTGATTGGAAAAATCCTTCAATTCTTTTTCAGCTTTTGCTCGCTCTTCTGCATCTCGTAAATTAAAAATATTAAAAATGGCGTCTCCAATTTCTATCATTGTAAACGTCATGTCCATCAAGCGAAATTTACTATCTTTCTTTTTTATTTTTCTATTTGTTAAAACCGCCCCGTAAATCTCAATTTCCGAAGAAATTTCTTCAGTAGTTTCATTAAGAATTAAATCAATTTTGTTTCCTATTAATTCATCAGGTGTAAAACCAAGAAGTTGGGTAACAGCATTATTTACATTAACAATTATGCCGTTACAACTTTCCACAAATAATATAATATCACTGGAAGAATTATAAATACTTTTATATTCAATAAGCCTATTAGTAAGTTCTCTATTTTGGGCTTCAAGTTTATTTATCAATTCTTTTGTATTATCACTTTTCATCATTAACCGGAAATATATAGCATTAATATAATAATTTTTTAATTAAAAATGCTATTTATCTCTAAACGAAACAGTTATTGGAACACCTTTAAAGCCAAAATGTTTTCTGATAGTTCTTTCAACAAATTTTCTATAATTATCACCAATATGGTTTGATTGATCTGCAAACAATAAAAATATGGGATAATTATCACCTACTTGAGTCATAAAACGTATTTTAACCTCTTTACCGGTTCTAGTTGAAGGGGGTGGTGTTTTTATAAATTCAGGTAACAGAGTGTCGTTTAATACATCGTTGGAAATTCTTTTTTTACGTTCCGTATTAATATCTTTTGCAATATCAATAAGTTTATAAATTCGTTGTTTTGTTAGTGCACTGATAAAAATAAAATAAGCATAATCAACAGAACCTAATTTATCAATCAATGCTTTTTCATAATTCCTTGCAGTTTTATCGTCTTTTTCAATTAAGTCCCACTTATTAACAGCAATAATTAAACCTTTTCTCCTTCTTATTGCTTCTTGAATTATTTTTTGGTCTTGATTTTCTAATCCTTTTTCCGAATCTAATAATACAACAGCAACATCACTATCCATTAAAGCTCTATAAGTTCGTACATTAGAATAAAACTCAATATTTTCTTGCACTTTAGCCTTTTTACGTAAACCGGCAGTATCTAATAATACAATTTCTTCACCATAATATTTTAGCACGGAATCCAAACTATCACGAGTTGTACCCGGTATATCTGTTACTATGCTTCTATCATACCCTAATAATGCATTAGTTAAACTCGATTTTCCAACATTTGGTTTACCAACAATTGCAATTTTTAAACG
>DAINPX010000286.1:0-4581 GCA_036743235.1 Melioribacteraceae bacterium | reverse complement strand
ACACAATGCAATTGTACGAAAAAGCATCTGTTAAAACCGAAATTATTCCGCAAAAGCTTATTCAACAACAAAGTGCCTGTAATTTGGCTACGGCATTAGGTTTACAAACCGGCGTAATTGTAGAAAACGATTGTAATAATTGTAATTTTACACAAGTAAGAATACTTGGTTTTGACGGAAAATATTCTCAAATTCTTATTGACGGCGACCCGGTAATGAGTAGTTTGGGAAATGTTTACGGATTGGAACATTACCCTCAAGAAATGATTGAACAAATAGAAATAGTAAAAGGGGGAGGTTCTGCATTATACGGAGGGGGAGCCGTAGCCGGTACTATTAATATGATGACAAAAAGACCCGGATTTAATAAAACTAAAATATCTTATACCGGAAACTCGTTTGAAGGAATTTACGACCAACAATTAGGGCTTATTTCAGAAATTATAAGCCAAAACAATAAGGCGGGTTTTTATGTTTACGGATCTACACGTAACCGTAATGCTTATGATAGAAACGGAGACGGAATAACCGAATTGGGAATGCTAAAAAACCAAACTATTGGGTTTAACGGGTTTATTAAGCCGTTTTATAACACAGAATTACAACTTTCTTTTCATAGAATTTCGGAAGAAAGAAGAGGCGGTAGCGAATTAGATAAGCCCGTACATGAATCGGCAATTGCAGAAATGGTTAAACATGAAAAATGGGGCGGAAAAATTAGATGGGAACATAAGTTCAATTCTCAATTTCAATATAAAGTAAATTATGCTTTTAGCATATTAAAACGCGATTCTTATTATGGTGGGTTAAGTGAAGATACTCCCGAAGCAAAATTACAAGCATTACAATATTACGGGTTTTCGGATAATCCCTTGCATACGGGTGGTTTGCAATTAAATTATATAGTAAATAATCATCTGTTAACTGGTGGCTTTCAATACGACCACGATAAACTATTAGACCAAAGTGTATCCAGTGCGGCATATTATGTAAACGAAACATTCAAAAACTTGGGAATATTTTTACAAGATGAAATATCGTTGGATGAAGACGGGCACACTCAAATAGTAGCAGGTTTTAGATTTGATGACCATTCTGCATTAAAAAACTGGGTAATAAGCCCAAGATTAAATGTAAAAATTGAACTTTTTGAATCATTAACTTTGCGTGCAGGTTTTACAACAGGTTTTAAAGCCCCACAAATATTTGATGAAGATTTACATATATGCGGCTTGGAAGGAACGCAGAAAGTGATTAGAAATTCAAGTAACTTAAAAGAAGAAAAAAGTTTGTCTTATACTTTGGGTTTTGAATTTCAGGATTTTGTGAATGATATCCCGGTTATATTCGGTCTAACCGGTTTTTATACAAAGCTAAATGATGCCTACTCGGAAAAATATATAAATAGTAACGGTACAATTGAATTTTGGGAAAGAATAAACAGCAGCGGTGCAACAGTAAAAGGAGTTGAACTGGATTTTGGAGTTAAACCTATAAAAGATTTGGAATTACGAACCGGTTTTACATACAAAAATAATAAATATGAAGACTTGTTGGAAGATTTTAATACAAAAAACTTTTTACGCACGCCTAATTTATTTGGGTTTGCAAGGTTGTCGTACGATTTTACAAAATCGTTTAGTGTATTTGCATCATTAAAATATACAGGAAAAATGAATGTGCCTCATGAAATTATTGTAGATTACCAAGACGAACCTTTATTGTTGCTAAAAGAAAGTGATAGCTTTGTCGAAATTGATTTATCGTTATCAAAAAAACTAAATATTTCAGATGATTATGAAGTTGAACTTAATGCGGGAGTAAAAAACATTACGGATAGCTATCAAAAAGATTTAGATTTTGGACTTAAAAGAGACCCGGGTTATGTATATGGACCTTCGCAACCAAGAACGGTTTTTGTATCGGTTAATTTAGGCTTTTAAGGTTAATTTTTAATAATAATTTTGGGATTGACTTTTTTTACGTCAATCCCTTTTGTATTTTTTTTATTAATTTCGGATAAAAATCTCTTGAACCAAAACAGTAGTAAATTAGTTATATTTATAAACTAAAATGAAAAAAATTAAGATATAAGAATGAACAAAAATTTAATTTATATATCACCACAAACAAAAATTACGGATATAATACAAAATAATCCGAGTATATTAATAATTTTAGAGCATTTTGGTATTTGTTACGAGTTTAATAACAAATCTTTAGAAGAAATTTGCGATAAATATAAATTGGATGTAATACTTGTATCAACAATAATTAACTTGTTTAACGGGCATACATCAAAACAAATAGTTGGATATAATAAAGAGAATGTTAAATCAATAATCGGTTTTTTGCAAAGCAACCATAATTATTACAGTTTTGAAAAAATACCCAAATTAAAAGCTTTAATTAACCAAATGATACAAGTTAACGATCATCCTAAAATTAATTTGGTTAACAAATTTTTTGAATCGTATTATGCCGAAGTTATAGAACATTTTGATTATGAAAACGACACGGTTTTTCCGTATGCTTTGGGTTTATTGAATAAAACGAAATCAGGATTTACAGATGAAATAGAAAAAACCGGTTTTTCGATAAAAGTGTTTAAAGAAAACCATGAAGATATTGAAGAAAAACTAAATGATTTAATAAATTTACTTTTAAAATATCTACCGGTAAAAAACGATTTAAAGGTAAGACGAGAATTATTATTGGGAATATTTGAGTTAGAACAAAATTTATCCGTTCACCGCCTAATTGAAGATACAATTTTAGTTCCGATGTTGGAAGAAGCAGAAAAAAGACTGAAAGATGAATAAAAAAAACTATAATATTGTTATTGTAGAACCGTCTTGTATAGTATATAACGGATTAGTTGGAGTATTAATTACAAAAAACAAAAACTTCCATTTTAGTCGTTTTTATGAGTTGGCAGAATTGGATAAAAGCGGAATTATTAACAGTATTGATGTAGTTATAATTAATTTAAATTGTGTTAACAATCAATATAAATTACTTAGAAGTATAAAAAAAGTAAACGAAAAGACGAAGTGGGTTGGTTTAATAAATTCGTTTTACGAAACAAAAGATTTGGAACTTTTTGATTCAAATATTTTAATTAATGACATTGAAGAAAAAATACTTAATACTATAAATAAAGTTATAGAAATTACCGATTTTTCGGTTAACGAAAGTAAACAAGAAAATTTATCGGCAAGAGAAATAGAGATTTTAAAGTTACTGACTGCAGGCTTTTCGGCAAAAGAAATTGCGGAAAAACTTTTTTTAAGTACCCATACGGTTGTAACACACAGAAAAAATATTTCCCAAAAAACCGGAATTAAATCGGTGGCGGGTTTAACTATTTATGCAATAATAAATAATATAGTAGATCCTGAAGAATATAGTTAGGTTTAAAAGTATGGTAGTTTATTAATAAGATGATGTATTTTTGCATATTGGATTAGTTTTTAATTTATAAAAAGTTAATATAATGGAAAATATTGTAGTACAGTATAAATTATCGGAATTGCATACCGGAAGTATGGGTGTAATTACTAAAGTATTAGGGCACGGTGCGTTTAGAAAACGTATTACCGAAATGGGCTTTGTAAAAGGAAAGACTGTAAAAGTAATTAAAAACGCTCCGTTACAAGATCCTATAGAGTACGAAATAATGAACTATAGGGTTACTTTAAGAAGAAGCGAGGCTGCATTAATAGAAGTTATGGCACCTTCAATGGTTGATAGCTTTGAAGATATTAAATTTGAAGGTACAATAGATGAAGAGACATTAAAAACAACGGCAGGTCAAAAAGGGAAAGTAATAAATGTTGCTTTGGTGGGTAACCCAAATAGTGGCAAAACTACTTTGTATAATTACGCAAGCGGTAAACACGAAAGGGTTGGAAACTATGGCGGCGTTACCGTTGATGCAAGAGAAGCTCAGTTTACGCAAAACGGTTTTACCTTTAATATTGTAGATTTACCCGGAACATACAGTATTACGGAATATACCCCCGAGGAGCTTTTTGTAAGAACACATATTTTAGAAAAACACCCCGATGTTGTGGTTAATGTAATTGATACTTCAAACCTTGAAAGAAATTTATATCTTACTACACAGTTAATAGACATGAATATTAAGGTAGTAATTGCCTTAAATATGTTTGACGAGTTTGAGCACTCGGGGGCAAAGTTCGATTATAATTCACTTGGTAAAATGCTCGGAATTCCTATGATACCTACATCGGCAAAATCTGGTAAGGGTATTAAGGAATTATTTGATAAAATAATAGATGTTTACGAAGATAGAGACCCTATTGTTAGGCACATACATATTAATTATGGTGCAAATATTGAAAAAGCCATTGCAAAAATTCAACCTCATATAAAAATTAATTCAGATTTGCGGGCAAAATACTCATCAAGATATTTAAGTATTAAACTAATTGAAAATGATAAGACGAGTTATAGAATAATAGAAAGATGTCCTAATGCCGAAAAAATAAAAAAAGAAGCATATGCTGCTATTAAAGAGTTGGAGGAAGAGTACGAAGAGCGAAGCAGTAGCATTAT
>DAINPX010000285.1:0-4603 GCA_036743235.1 Melioribacteraceae bacterium | reverse complement strand
TACTAAATACACCGTCACTAACAATTAATTTTCCGGCTTCTTTTGGTAATTTTTGTAACACTCTTTCTAAATCTTTCATATCATTGTGTTTGTATCTCACCAAATCGGCAGTAATGCCACGTGCCATTAAATTACCTGCAACAATACAAGCATGATTATCTTTATCGGAAACAACATATTCACCTCTATTAACAAGAGTTGGAATTATACCTTGAGCTGTTTGATACCCTGTACTGTAAAGTAAAACAGATTCAACACCAAAAAATTTAGCCAATCTTTCTTCAAGTTCAATATGCAAATCCAAAGTTCCGGTTAAATATCTTGAACCTGAACAACCTGTACCATATTTTTTTATTGCGTTAATTGCAGCTTCTTTAACCTTAGGATGTGCAGTTAACCCTAAATAATTATTTGACCCTGCCATAACCTTACGTTTTCCTTCTATTTGAACTACAGGTCCTTCATTTTCTTCGATAGCTCTAAAGTAAGGATAAACACCCATAGCTTTAATATCGTCAGCTCTGGTAAATTCAAAACACTTGTCAAATAAATCCAAATTATTCCTCCATCAATTTATTTTTTTTCATCATTTCCTTAAAATGTAGAAATTTATTATTTTTAAACATCGAAAAATATATTTAATTAACGAAAAAATCAATTTAATTTTAACAAAATCTTAATATGAGCGATAAATTAATTTCAGTTGTAACCGGTGGTAGCGGTTTTGTAGGTAGTCATCTTGTTGATCTTTTATTAGCCAAGGGACATAAAGTAAGATGTATTGTTCGTAAATCAAGCAATTTACGATGGTTAAAAGATAAGGATGTCGAAATTATTGACTCCGGTTTGTATGATGTAATTAAACTACAAGAGATATTAAAAGATGCTGACTACTTGTTTCATGTAGCCGGCATTGTTAAAGCAAAATCAATGGAAGATTATATTAAGGGGAATGTTGAAACAACTAAAAATTTGCTTGAAGCCGTTAAAATTGTAAACAAAACAATAAAAAGAGTTGTAATTGTAAGCAGCTTAACTGCTACCGGACCTTCTAAAATCGGTAAACCAAATAATGAATCAACTCCATTAAATCCGATCACACGATATGGTGTTAGTAAAAAAACCGAAGAAACTTTAGTTAAAACTTACATGAATGATATTCCCATTACTATTGTTAGACCACCTGCCGTTTATGGACCACGAGATACAGAAATCTATTTAATTTTTAAAACATATAAAAGCGGACTATTACCCTTAATAGGTTTTAATAAGAAAGAAGTTTCGATTGTGCATGTTCAAGATTTAGTGAACGGCATTTATCTTGCATCTATTTCTCCAAAAGCTGTTGGCGAAATTTATTTTATTGGCAGCAAAGACTATTACAATTGGGATGAGATGGGGAATGCTATTGCAAAAGGAATGGGCAAAAAAGCTTTAACTTTAAGGTTACCTCACTTTTTAGTTTATACTGTGGGTGCAATTGCAGAATTTTTTAGTTGGTTTAGCAGTAAAGCTGCTACTTTTAATTTTGAAAAAGCCCGTGATTTTGTTCAAGAAGCCCAAACTTGCGAAAGTTCTAAAGCCTTTAATGATTTTGGGTATATCTCCCAAATATCTTTAGAAGATGGCATGAAAAGCACCATTAAATGGTATAAGGATAATAAGTGGTTATAAATATATCAATAAGAAAATCACAAAATAATTTGAACATTTAACATTGTTAATTCTCTTAAATCTATTTTATTTTTTGAATATAATAGATGAGAAAAGCATTTATTACAGTCTGAATTGCCAAAATTTTTAATAGGATGAGTTAAATTAAATTTATGCTCAATTAAATCCCTTAATTCACATTCAAAATCTTTTTTTGCATTAATAAAAACAAATACATTATTAATATCGGAGTTTATATTTGTTGTTATATTATCTATATGCCAATGTATTTTTTTTATCTTCTTTTTATGTCTATCTATTCGGCTTTGTAAATTTTTTTGGGCACTTCCAACATAGTAGTAATACCCTATCATTAAATTATATAGATTATTACTTATTTTTATCGAAAATTTATTGAACACATAAATTTCAAGTAGATATATACCATTATCAGTTGTTTTGAGCACCTTCTTTGATCCAGGTTTTAATTCCTCTTTCTTGTTCAGAAGTTATAGGGGTTGCATACGATCCGATTGGAGGCATTACAGGAGGAACTCTTCCCGTAATCCTTAACACTAATATACTATTATCCGGGTTTCCCGGTATTACAATCGGATATGTTGTAACTCCGGACCAACTTGTCATTATATAACTTGAATTAACTCCGTCTGCATGACAACCGCTATAATTACACTTAAATTCAAAAATAGGTGCAATATGTCTGGCATAACTAATATCTTTTATAGGAATTTCTCTTTCGTCAATATCTGTGCCGGTAATCTCATCCTTACAATTTACAATAAATATTAAAGATATAAACAAGAAGAAATAAAAATAATATATTTTAAAAATCTTAGCTTTCAAATTAACTACCTTCAATTACTTTTTTTATTACTTTAATATGCTCCGGTGTTGTACCGCAACAACCTCCAATAATATTAGCCCCGGCATTAATTAGTTCCGGAATAATCGTCTTAATATATTCAGATGTTTCAGGAAAATAAAGTTTTCCGTCAATAATTTCGGGCATACCAGCATTAGAATTTACCATAATCGGAATGTCTAAATTTTTACTTTTAATTTCTTTAACAATAGTAACCATCTCGGCAAATCCGTTTCCACAGTTAGTTCCAATTACGTTAATATCATACTTGCCAATTTGTTCTGTAAAAGAATTAATATCGACCCCCATCATGGTTCTAAAATTTCCGTCTTCCCCTTTTTCAAATGTAAATGTACAAAATATGGGAATATCAAAATTATCCTTTACTGATTTAATTGCACATTCTGCTTCATCAATTGCATAAAATGTTTCAAATAAAATTGCATCAACACCGCCTTCAATAAGTGCTTTGGCTTGCAATTTAAATGAGTTATATAACTCTTCTTCAGTAACATCTCCTGTAAACAAAAATTTACCCGTCGGTCCAATACTTCCCATAACATAGTTATCTTCACCGGCAGCTTTTCTACTTATCTCGGCACCTAATTTATTTAATAAATAACAATCATCGGCTATATTATAATCGTTAAGTTTTATTGAACTACCGCCAAAAGTATTTGTTTTAATAATTAGACTACCCGCACTAATATATGATTTTGCAATATCAAATACATCATCATAATTGTTTTTATTCCACAGTTCGGGGCAAGAACCAACTTCCATCCCCTTTGCCATCAAAAATGTTCCCCATCCTCCGTCAGAAACCATTAACTTGTTTTCTTTTAACTTTTGTAATAATATTTTTCGCATTGTTATTCTAAAGATCCGCTAAGTTCAACACCTTTTTTCTTATCAAGTCTTCCGCCAAAATAATCGCCTAAAGCATCTTTACATGCTCCACGATTTAAATACGCCGAAAAATCATTTGGATCTAAATCTATTACTCGTGTAAAATCATCAACTGCATCTTGGTACTCATGCAAGTTTTTATATTCAAGTCCCCTATTAAATATTGCCTCAATAAAATTTGGGTTAAGTTCAATAGACTTATTTAGATCATCAATCTCCCCTATTATATCTTTAATGCTTTTTTTAGCCAGTGCTCTGTTATAATAAGCAACCGTATAATCAGGATTTAATTCTACAGCATTGTCAAAATCTTTAATTGCACTAACATTATCGTCCATTTTTCTGTAACATACACCTCTGTTATTATATCCTTGTGCAAATTTTGGTTTTAACTCTATAACACGCGTAAAATCTTTAATTGCAGCTTTAAAATTTCCGATATTTTGCCTAGATACACCTCTGTTATATAATGCAGAGACATTATTTTTGTCAACTTCCAAAACTCTCGAGTAATCACCAATTGCCCCTTTATAATCGCCGACTTCAAATTTTTTAAAAGCATTGTCAAATAATTCTTTAATATTAACTTCAGGTTTTTCCATTATTTTTTCTTCCAAAGTTTTTCGAACTATTTCTACTGATGCTTCAAGTTTATCTATAAACGGAGTAAGATCTTCTACATTGGGAGGCAATAATAAAGAAAGAAAGCTTCCGTAAATTTTTGATGGTGTTTCAGTGCTTTCTTCCAATCTCTTTAAACTCTTCTTAAATCTTCTTTGTACTTCGGGTATGGTTAAATGTCCTCGAGCTTTTCCGCACATTAAAAACTTAAAGCCATCAACAGGATGCTTTGTAAACTCTTCAAATATCTGTTCTTTCATTTTAACATTCATCTTCCCAAATCTAAAAGGTCTTTCTATTTGAACCTCATATACAATTTTTTTATCTTCTGTATTTTCGATTTCTATGCTATTTGTTTGTTCGTTTTCCATACCTTTACTTTATAAATTTATAAAAAAAATCGTTTTTTAAGTATAATTTGTGGTTTAAATTAAATTAATTAATAATTATTAATATAGCAATATTTTTTTATTTAAATTTCTTTTTTTGTAATAGCAAAATAGAAATGTCACCATTCGACAAAATAGAAATGTCACA
>DAINPX010000284.1:0-4616 GCA_036743235.1 Melioribacteraceae bacterium | reverse complement strand
AGTATTGTATAGGTTAGGTAAGATATATTTAGATTTGAAAAAATATGATTTATCTTGTAGGTTATTAACCGATGCAAACAGATTACTTCCAGAAAATAAAGAAATAAAGGATTTTTTAGATAAGGCTTTAGTAACAAGAGAAAAATATAATGCAAAACGAGATCCTATTGAAGTTGATAAAATAAACCTTGTTTCAATATTTCCTTCGTTATTTAATTATTATAAAAACAATCAGATCGGATCAATTACAATTTTTAATACTAAAAACGAACCTTTTGACGATATTAAAATAGAAGTTGCAGCTCCTGAATTATTAGAAGAACCGGCAGTTACGGTTGTTCCCATGCTTATACCAATGGATTTTAAAGAAGTTTTAATTTATGCTAAACTTAAAGATTTAATTATTAAAAAATCGATTGAAGGAGCAAAAGATTATAACGTAAACATTACAATTACATATAAATATAAAGACAAAGAGCAGAAACTTTCGCAGAAAAGTACAATAAAAGTTTATTCGTTAAATTCCATTTCTTGGGAAGATAAAAAAAGATTGGCTAGTTTTGTATCGGCAAATGATGAAAACGTAAGAAGTTTTGTAACAGGCGGAATTATTTCCAAATTTGGAGATATTGCACTTGAATATCAAAAAATACCAAAACCGATTTTACAAACAGTAATGGTGTGGGAGTATTTTAGAACATTAGGTATTACTTATGTTCAAGATCCAAATTCTTCTTATCAGGCAGTATCCGAATCTAATGTTATTGATTATGTTCAGTTTGCATCTCAAACAATTGATAGAAAAACGGGCGATTGCGACGATTTAGTAACATTATTATGTACTACATTAGAAACAATAGGTATAAATACTGCCGTAATAGATGTACCCGGACATGTATTTATGGCTTTTGATACCGGTTTAACTCCCGATAAATTATTGGAAAGCGGCATTAACGAAAATATGCTAATTGTAAGAAATAATACTGTTTGGTTACCTTTAGAAACAACAGTAATAGGCAAAAATACATTTAACGAAAGTTGGGAAGTAGCAAATAAACGATATAACGAAACATTAAAGAGCACGCAGCGATTAGAATTAATTGAAGTGAGAAATGCTGTTATTACTTACCCTCCGTTAATTTATCCGGGTGGTTCTATAGGTTTAAATACACTACCGAACTACCAAGCTATTGGTGAAAAAATTAGAGAAGATTTAACAAAATTTATGAGCAATACTTCTCAAAATTTAGAGGTTGAACTTTTAAGTATTTTAGAAAAATATCCGAAAAATATTCATGTGGCAAATAAACTTGGTTTATATTATGCCCGTAACGGAAAATTTCAATTGGCAGAAGTGCAATTTTTAAATGTATTGGTTGAAAAGAAAACAGATGTATCTGCATTAATTAATTTAGGAAATGTTTATTATATCCAAAAAAATTATGATAAAGCCGAATCTTATTATACTCGTGCAATATTATTGGAAGAAAACAATATTGGATTGTTGGTAAACATGGCAAAGTTATACTTGGCCATGGGAAAACAAGTTAAGGCAAAAGAATTATTTGCCAAAGCAGAAAAACTTAATCCGGATGTAGCAAAACAATATCCGGAAATATTAAAAAGATTTAATTAACGGAGGATCAAATGAAAGTAAAACTTTTATTTATCGGAATAATGTTTTTTATGGGTATTGTTTTATTACACGGTCAAACTGTAGTTGGTAAAGTAAGTTTCTTTGCCGGTGAAATTCAGGTTACCGTAGAAGGTTCTAATAGCTGGGAAAAAGTTAAGATGAACACAAAAATTGCAAGTAATCATATATTAAAATTACTTGATGATGCAGAGTTGGAAATAGTTTGGAATAACGGTGAAACAAGTGAATTAAGCGGACCAAGATCTGTAAAAGTTGCTGATTTATTAAAATCCGTTAAAGTACAAACCGGATTATTGGATAGGGTTAAAAAGAAAGTAGGTATTTTATTAACCGATAACGAAAATGCAAATGTAAGAGGAGTTGCAGGTGTTAGGCGTTCTGAAGTTAATATTGAAGATAAAGATACTTTATATTGGCAACCATTAAATGAAGTTAACTTTAATGACGGCTACACTGCCTTTAAAGATAACAATTTTGAAAAGGCTATTACAATATTTGAAGATGTAATTAAACAAAATCCGTTAAACAGACAAGCAGAAATTTCTAGAGCTTGTCTTGTTACAATTTATACCGAACAAAAAAATACAGAAAAAGCTAAAGAGCATTACAATGCTTTTGTTAAAGATTTTCCTAATAGTGAATTACTTCCGGCTTTACAAGAAACAATGAAATGATGACAGGAAAATTTAATACTTTTATTAAATTTTATCTAGTATCTGTAATAATAAGTTTATTATTATTACAGATACCTTTTATTCATTCGTTTTTAAATAGAGTAGAATTATTTTTAAATGATATACATTTTAATGTTAAAGATTATGATGCTAAAAAAATTGATAGTGTTGTAGTTATTGATATTGACGAAAAAAGTATTAATAAGTTAGGACGTTTCTCTTCTTGGCCCTTACAATACTACGCAATGGTTGTTGATGCTGCCAAATATGGAGGTGCAAAATATATTGCTTTTGATATGTTTTTTACCGAAAATGATAAACTAAGTAAAAACATAATTAATCTTTACACTAACAAATTAAAAGATAAATTTAATGTTGATTCTACTACAATAAGCGAGATTATTTCTTCTTTAGATACCGAAGACTCGTTTGCAAAATCGTTAATTGCTGCCAATAACGTAATATTGGCTTCGTTTGATGATTTTAACGTAACCGAATTTAGTGAAGTAGAATTGCCAAATAATCTTACTACTTTTAATATTGATACAACTAAATATTTACCTAAATTTAAAAAATTAAATTCTCCTAATTTTCCGATACCTTCATTGGCTAATAGTACCTATAAATTAGGCTTTGCCCATATTTCGCCCGATGATGACGGTACTACAAGGCATTATGATACTTTTTTTATTTACGGTAATAAACTGGTTGTAAATTTTAGTATGCAATGCGTTATTGATTTATTAAAAGTTGATTCCGTTAGTTTTAGTAAACAATATGCCGAGTTATTTTCTAAAAGTAAAAAAGTTCTAAGTATTCCGATTGATGAAAACGGAAAAACAATATTAAATTATTACGGAATTAAAAAACAATTTCGATATATTTCTTTTTATAATGTAGTTAGAAATAGGATAGATCCTTCTTACTTTAAAGATAAAATAGTTTTAATAGGAAGTTCTGCTATAGGTTTAAGAGACCTTAAAACAATTCCGATTGACGACAATTACCCGGGTATAGAGCTGCATGCTACATTTATTTATAATGCAATAACAAATAATTTTATTAATAAGCCTTCCGTATTAATTAATTATATATCATGGGTACTCTTTTTAACATTATGTATGTTAATTTTTTATCGCTTTGAAATTATATGGAATTTATTAATATTTCCGATAATTTCATTTCTCGTTTTAGCTGTTTCGCATGTTTTGTTTGAGCAATATAATTTACTACTGGAACAAAGTATTTTACTTATGTTTGAGTTTTTTGCTTTTATAGGAATATTAATATTTAAATATCAAACGGAATATAAAGAAAAGCAAAGAATAAAAAAGACTTTTGAAAAATATGTAAGCGGTTCAATTATAAATGAAATGTTAAATCATCCCGAAAAATTAACTTTAGGGGGAGAAATAAGAAATGTTACAGCACTTTTTTCCGATATTCAAAACTTTACTACAATTTCGGAAAAAATTACTCCTTCCGAGCTAACTGAGTTTCTTAAAAAATATATGACCGAGTTAACGCAAATTGTTTACGATAGAGGAGGAATGTTAGATAAATACATTGGTGATGCAATTGTAGCATTATTTGGCGTTCCGGTTAATATTAAAAATCACCCTGTTGCTGCGTGCGAATGCGTTTTAGAAATGCGAAATCGCTCTCGAAAAATTATTGCAGAATCCACCAATGAAGTTTTTAGAGGCATTAGGACGCGGTTTGGATTAAATACGGGGAGTATGATTTGCGGGAATATGGGGAGCGAACAACTATTTGATTATACCGGTATTGGTGATAATATGAATTTAGCAGCTCGTTTGGAATCAATAAATAAAGTATATGGTACTGAAATTGTAATTTCTGAATCGACAAGAAATTTATTACCAAATAATTTTATTGTAAGAGAGCTTGATAGAGTTGCAGTTAAAGGAAAATCGAAGGGGGTTGTAATTTATGAATTGGTTGGTAAAAAAGAAGAATTTACCGATTTGGAATCAATATATTCTAAAATTAACATATATGAATTAGCTTTAAGCAACTATTATTTGGGAAAATGGGATGATGCATTATTACAAATAAATAATTATTTAGAAATATTACCCGAAGATTTGGCTGCCATTACTATTAAAAAGAGGATTGAATATTATAAAAATACCCCACCCGATAATTGGGATGGAGTATGTAAAATGGAATTTAAATAATTTATATATTTATAATTTCTTAATTTGTCTATCTAAAAAACCCTTAATAACATCATTTACAAAACCCGGGTTTTCTAAAGGACT
>DAINPX010000283.1:0-4621 GCA_036743235.1 Melioribacteraceae bacterium | reverse complement strand
AAGATGAACGAACCAAAAATTAATGTCTCGATACTTATTAGTGAAGAAATTAAGTTTGATTTGAATGGTGATTTTTATATTGACGGAACTACCAATAAATTAAGCGGTAGATTTAAGGCAGTTGTTAAAGAAGGAAATATTATTGTTACGGATGAAAACAAAGAATATAACTTTAACAAACAAGTAGTGTTTTTACCAAGCGATTTTTCAGAAGAAAGCTTCTTATTGCGTGATGTAGTAATTGGTATAAAATTTCATTGGGAAAAGAAGGAAAAGCAAAGATTTATTGGTTCGTTAAAATTGTTGCTTGATGACGATAAAATAATAGCAATTAATATAATACCGTTAGAAAGTTATTTAACAAGCGTAATATCTTCCGAAATGAGTGCTACAAGCTCGTTGGAATTATTAAAAGCACATGCAATAATTTCAAGAAGTTGGTTACTTGCTCAAATAGAAAAGCAAAAAGAATTGGAAAAAGATAATATTAAGTATAGTACCGTTACTTTAACTGAAGACGAACTTGTAAAATGGTACGATAGAGAAGATCATAAATTGTTTGATGTGTGTGCAGATGATCACTGTCAAAGATATCAAGGTATTACAAAAGCTTATACTCCAAAGGTAAAAGAAGCTATTGCCGAAACATCGGGTTTAGTTTTAATGCATGAAGGTAAAATATGTGATGCCCGTTTTAGTAAATCTTGCGGTGGTATTAGCGAATCGTTTGAAAACGTTTGGGAGCCGGTAAAACATAGTTATTTAACAAGTATAATTGATTATAAATTTGAACCGGATAATTATAAGTTAGATTTAACAGACGAAAAAAATGCAGATGAGTGGATAAGGAATAATCCTACTGCATTTTGCAATACACAAGATAAAAAAATACTTTCGCAAGTATTGTTAGACTATGACCAAACAACCACAGATTTTTACCGATGGAAAGTTGAATATACTAACAGTCAGTTATCAGAACTTATAAAAGAAAAAAGCGGATTGGATTTTGGAGAAATTATCGACCTTATCCCTATTAAGAGAGGTCGTTCGGGTAGATTAATTAAATTAAAAATAGTAGGCACTAAAAAGACTTTTACAATAGGTAAAGAATTAGAAATACGCCGTACTTTATCAAAATCCCATTTATATAGTTCTGCTTTTGTTATAGATAAATTTGATGTAGAGAACAATATTCCGGCTAAATTTGTATTAACCGGTGCCGGTTGGGGACATGGTGTGGGGCTATGCCAAATAGGTGCAGCCGTAATGGGTGAACTTGGCTATAATTTTGACGAAATATTGTTACATTATTTTATTAATTCCGAAATTCAAAAAATATATTAATGAAAATACTATATTCGTGTTTATCCAAAAGCTGGGGCGGTATGGAAATGTTTACCGTCCAAGCGGTTTTACAATTACTTAAGCGTGGAATTAATACCGAACTTTTATGTTACCCGGGTTCTAAAATAGAAGAAGAAGCAAAAAAAATAAATATTTTAACCCATACTATAAAACAAACGGGGTATTTTAATCTTAGTGAAATACTTAAAGTTGGCAAATTAATTAAAAATAATAATTATTCGTTAATTCATTCACAAGCATCAAAAGATTTATGGATATTAGTGCCGGCTTTAAAATGGATTGGAAGTAAAATACCTTTATATTTAACAAAACAACTGGGATCGTTTATTATAAAAAAAGATATTTTTCATAGCTTTTTATATAATAGGGTTACAGCCGCTTTTGCTATTAGCGAAGTAATAAAAAGAAATTTGATAGAAACAACTCCTTTAACCGAGAATAAAATATTTTTACTACATAACGGAATTGATACTTTACGTTTTGACCCGCAAAAAGCAAACAGAACTAAAGAAAGACAAAATTTAGGTCTTACAGAAGAAGATATAGCTATTGGTATGCTTGCACGTTTTAGTAGCGGTAAAGGACATGCCGATTTATTAAAAGCTGCCGAAATTCTTGTTAAAAAATATTCCGGACTTAAATTTTTATTAGTGGGCGAGCCCAGTAGAGGAGAAGATGAATTTTTTGAAAAAATTAAACAGATGGTTAATGAATTACAACTTGCCAATAACGTAATTTTTACGGGCTTTAGGAAAGATACCGAACAAATTCTATCGGCTATGGATATATTTGTTTTTCCTTCACATGCCGAAGCATTTGGTATTGCCCTTGTTGAAGCAATGAGTATGGAATTACCTTCTGTTTGCAGCAATAGTGATGGCGTTCAAGATATTTGTGTTGATAATGTAACTGGTTTGATGTTTAATAATAGAGATTTTGAAGATTTGGCAAAAAAAACGGAAATACTTATAACAAGTATAGATAAACGCAAGCAATTAGGCAAAAATGCAAGAAAACGCGTAACGGAATTGTTTGATATTGAAGTTTTAACTAATAAAGTCGTTAATTATTATAAAACTTTAGGAAAGGATAAGGAAATTTAATGGTATTTCTCAATCCTTCGATTTTATTTGGTTTAATTGCAGCCGGTATTCCCATATTAATTCATTTATTAAATTTAAAGAGGCTAAAAAAAATAGAATTTAGCACTTTAGAATTTTTAAAAGAATTGCAAAAAAACAAAATTAAAAAAGTAAAAATTAAACAATGGATATTATTACTTTTACGAACTTTGTTAATTATATTTTTAGTATTGTCTTTTTCACGTCCTTCGGTAAAAACCGAATTATTGGGTAAAAACAATTCTACGGCAAAAACTACCGCTGTAATAATTATAGATAATACTTTTTCAATGTCTGTTGTAACAGATAAAGGGTCGTATTTAAATCAAGCAAAATCCGCTGCCAAAAAAATTATTAATAATTTAAAAGAAGGTGATGAAGCAGTTATTATTCCGATTTCATCAATTAACGGTAATTTTTCGTTAATTACGGATTTAAGGAAAGTTAAGGGTGATATAGATAGAATTCAAATATCCGAAGTAAGTTATAAATTGCATAACGCAATGGTTAAAGCTTCAAAAATAATGGAAAACAGTGATAATTTTAATAAAGAGATTTACATTTTAAGCGATTTTCAGCAAAAAAGTTTATATGAACATGAAAAAGAGTTATCGGACTTTAGACAAGTACTTAATGAGCAAGTTAGAATTTATTCTTTAATTTATGGCGGAAAAAAACTATCTAATCTGTCGGTTAATTTTATTGAACCTTCAAATCAAATATTTGTTAGTGGTAAAAATATTGGTTTTAATGTTAGCGTTTCAAATACCGGTAATTTTTCTGTTAATAATTCAGTTATTTCATTATTTATTAACGGAGAAAGAGTGGCAATGCAAAATATTAGCTTATCTGAGGGAGAAAACAAGATTTTATATTTTGAAACGCTTTTAAAGAATAAAGGACTAACGGAAATTGTTGTTGAATGTGAAGATGACGAAATTTTGTATGATAATAGGAAATACTATACAATTAATATACCAGAAGAAATTAAATTATTGTTACTAACCGATGATAACCAAGATGGTTATTTTGTAAATACTGCATTAATTAAAGACGATTCGCTAAATTATATTAATTTAACTGAAAAAAACAGTTCTTTTGCCGATGCAATTAATTACAACAATTTTAATGCTGTTATTTTAATAGGCGGCAAAAATATAAAAAATTACGAACCCATTAAGAATTTTATTAATAATAAAGGCGGAATAATAGTTTTTCCCTCTTCTACGGGCAATTTAACCGAATTTAATAATTTACTTGCAAATATTAACTTACCCAAAGTATCGGGAAATGTAGGAGGTTTAGGTAATAAAACCGGTTACGGTTTTGGTAACATTAATTATGAACATCCATTATTTTCCGAATTATTTGAAAAAGATAAAAAATTTTCAATTAACTCCCCCGATATTTATAATTATTATAAATTAAATACCGGTATGTATGGAAGAAATATAATTGAAATGGAAGATAAATCACCTTTTTTGGCAGAGTATAATTTAGATAATTCAAAAATTTTAGTTTTTAACTGTGCACCAAGGTTAAATTGGACAAATTTTGTAATTAAAAGTCTTTTTGCCCCTATTATTAACAGAGGTATTTACTACTTAACCGCAATTACGGATAATCAAGAAAGTTTTTATACCGGTGATAAAATGTACCTAAATATAGGAAAAAGTTTTTCGGGTACTATTGATTTGCAAAAAGGAAAAGGTGGTATTGAAAAAATATTGACGGATTCTGCCAACAGCAGCGGAATATTGCAGTATAATAATACGGATGAAGGCGGAGTATATAAGTTTTATAATAATGGTAAATTACTAAGCTTTAAATCGGTAAATGTTAACCCCGTAGAAAGTAATTTTAAATTTTATAAAATTTCTGATTTTGAGGATTACTTAAAAAGAATTAACTTTAAGGGCAGACAATTTAATATTAATACCGAAGAGGATTTTGCCGAAAAAATTTATCAATCGAGGTTCGGAACCGAACTTTGGCGGTTGTTTTTAATTCTTGCTTTTATAACCGCAATTTTAGAAATGATTATTGCAAGAAGTACAAAAAAAATATGGTAACAATAGGACGAATTACATCACTAAAAATGTTACCGAAAAGATTTTGAAAAAAGGTCGTTGCGT
>DAINPX010000282.1:0-4629 GCA_036743235.1 Melioribacteraceae bacterium | reverse complement strand
AAATAAATATGTTATATTTACGTGGTCTTTTTAATGAGGAATAAAGTGATTAGGTTTGGCACAAAAATTTATATAAATAAACTATTAAAAATAAATAAAATAATATTATGGAGGATAGATTGAAAAATAGCAAAATTTTTAATGTTTTGATAGGACTTTTGGTAATTGCAAATACTACATTTGCTCAAAACCCAAATGAATTGTTGAATAAATGGAATGCGATAGTTTCAAATAACATTACAAGTGTTAGCGAAATTGAAGGCAGATTGTTTGTCGGTAATAATTATAATGTTCAAAATGCACATCAATATGGATTCAGATTAAATTCAAATCCTGCAAATGATGTAGTTTTTACAGTTGGTGGAACAGTAACCACAAATGGACAAGCTAATATTAAAGTGTTTTACGGAAGTGCTGCAATAGCGGGTTCGGTAAGTCAAACTAACTGGTTTGAATTCCATAATGGGGGTTCGTTAATCCAAAACAGTAACTATGCAGCACAAAATTCACCTGTTGCCGCATTAACTGCTGCATCGGCTTATTGGGCTACATTAACTCCTAATGGTACAGTAAGTTATCCAACTAATCAACCGGCACCATTAAGATTTACATGCCCTTCCGGTCAAGAATTAGCTGTTTTTAATATTACTGATGTATTAAGTTTAGAAAATTCAAAAGTACAACAAATTGAAATAATTCCTGCTGCTGCAACAAAAACAGTAATAATTAATATAGCTTCTGTTGATGGTACTGTTAATTGGAATTACGGAAATATGGTTGGCAACCTTGATAATCAAAATTTTAGAAGCAAAGTTATCTGGAATATTTATACAACTGCAAATAATGGTCAATTGAATAGTGTAAACTGTATGCCTAATATGAAGGGGGCGTTAATTGCACCGGGTGCAACAGTTACCGGAAACTCAAACTTTGATGGACCGGTTTTTTGTAAAAATTTAGCTATTAATAGTGAAATACATTTAGCTTCATCAAACGGTTGGCAGGGGAATGCCCCGGAAGTTCCAAGTGTGCCTACTTGTACTCAATCATGGAGTGGTTCTTTAGGTGCTGATGAAACAGTTTGTAATTATGACGCAACTATTTTTACGGCAACAGGAACTATAACTAAACAACCTTCAAATGCAAAAGCGTATTTACAAGTTTATTGGAAACTTGTAGCTCCTACAACTCAAGATACAAGTACTTATTACTCAAGTAAATGGATTTACTCTGATACTACAGTTGCCGTAAGTGGCAATTGGCCCGGAATACTTGCAACAGATACTTTTGTTCAGTTAAAAGTTGGAATGCGTTTATATAATTGTGATATGGAAAAACTTGGAAACGATGTAGTTAAAAATTATACATGGAACACTAACGTATGTCCGCCTCCTGCAGCTAACGAAGCTGATATTAAAGTTGAAAAAACAGTATCAAGCGATAGTGTTCAAAATGGTTCGCAAATCACATTTACAATTAAAGCAACAAATAATGGTCCTAAAGATGCATCTAATATAGTTGTAAACGATCAATTAGCATCGGGATTAACATATGTTAGTAGTTCGGCAACTGTTGGAACATATAATTCAAGTACGGGATTATGGACTATTCCCGCATTAAATAATGGACAATCGGCAACTTTATCAATAGTTGTTAAAGCCGAAGTTACTTCAAGTCAATCAGGTTCATTAAATTTGGGAAATGCAGCACCTTACAATTTGTTTGTTTTAGAAAACTTCAGCAGTCCAAGTTCCGATGTTGAAGGAAGAATGGCAGTTGGAAATAATGTTTTTATGAGTAATTATAGTGTAGGTTACAATCAACCTGCTGATAACTATGCAACTCAAGATGTTTTTGTTGTTGGTGGCAATTTAACATTTTTATCAGGTTCGGTATATAATGGAAATTTAGTTTATGGTGGAAGCACAAATTTACCTATAAACCAAGTTTCGGTTGTTGGTGGAGTATTAAGACAAGATTCGGTAATTAATTTTGATTCTACATCAGTTGCATTACGTACTTTGGCAAATCAAATATTACTTATGCCTTCTACCGGTTCGGTAACCTATGAATATGGTGGAATATTTTTGAATGGAAACAACCCGATTACAAACGTGTTCCATATTTCGGCTGAAAAATTATCTACTGCTAACGATGTGCAAATATTTGTACCAAGCTCCTCAGTTGTATTAGTTAATGTATATGGCGAAAATGTAAACTGGCAAGGTGGTTTTGTTGTTCATGGTACTACAAGAAATAATGTGATATTTACATTTGAAGCCGAAACAATAAATATTCATAATATAGATGTAACAGCTTCAATATTAGCTCCCTTTGCAGCTTTAACTTTTCCATCAGGAGTTATCCATGGACAGGTAGTTTGTAAAAGCATGACAGGTTCGGGTCAGTTTAATTATGCTCCTTTCTTAGGAAACATTCCTGTTGATTCAAATTATGTAAATACTGCTTATGTAGTTAGTTCATCTCCGGTTGACCCAAATTCTTTGAACAATTCATCAACTGTTGGTTTTAAAGTAACAGTTAATGCATCAAACACAGGTAGTACAACTGAGTGGAATATTTTACCGGGATCGGGTAGTATGTGGGTTATGTCTGCAATGATGACAGATATAGTAAGAAATAGTAATAATACTATTTTTATGGCTCAACAAGGTGGAGTTATTTATAAATCGGTTAATAATGGACAAGATTGGGAGAAAATTCAATCTAATCTTCAAGTAGCCTATATTTGGAAACTTGCAAGAGATGGTGGAAATAAATTATATGCTGCAACAGAACGCGGTTTATATTCATCAACAAATGATGGTGTTTATTGGGTAAAAACTGCATTTGGAGATTATGATATAAGAGGTTTGGCAATTGATGCATTAGGCAAAATATATGTTGGAACATGGGGAACCGGTGTTTATTCTTCTAATGATGGCGGAAATACTTGGATAGAATTAAACAACGGATTAGATATAAAAAATGTTCATACTCTTGCGTTGATGGGTAATAAATTGTTCTGCGGTACTTTTGGCGGTGGTGTTTATAAACTTGAAACAACAAATCCAACCGCATGGGTGAAAGAAGTTGTTGGTTATAATCACGTTTGGACACTTGCAGTTACTCACGATAACGTTCTTCTTGCCGGTACTTACGGTGGTGGAATGTATAGAAGCGTTGATGGTGGTTCAACATGGCAGTTAGCTATTAATGGTATTAATTCAAGATATATTTATCATATCTTTGTTGGAAGTAATAATGTTGTATATGCAAGCGGTTGGGCTGCCGGTATATTTGCTTCAACAAACAATGGTGAAAATTGGTCATCCGGCGGCTTGGAAGGATTAGGAATTAATTTAGCATTTTCAAGTGGTTCTTCATCTAAAGAAGCCGGACAAAGAGTATATGCTGTTTCTGCAAATGGAACTATTTATTATACTGATTCTCCATTTACAAGTGTTGAAGAAAACATTCAAGTTAATATTTTTGAATTAGGACAAAATTTTCCTAACCCATTTAATCCAAGTACTACTATAATGTATCAAATACCTACAAACGGAATTGTATCGTTAAAAATTTATAATATTCTTGGTCAAGAAGTTTCAACACTTATTAATGAATATCAAGTTTCCGGTAAATATAGTGTAGTGTTTAATGCTAAAAACTTGGCAAGTGGAATGTATATTTATCAATTAAAAGCAGGTAATATTACACAATCGAAAAAGTTAATGTTACTTAAATAATTATTTATTGTTATATTAAAATTAAAGAGAAATAGACGAAAAAAATAGTATAATATATTAATTATTATATGTTTGGTTTTGTATAAATTCTTAAACAAAGTTAAATTTGTTGTACTTATTAATTTGTATTTTTTCCGTATTCGGATTTCCTGTCTTTTCTTTTTGATTGGTAGGTTGTTTTTTCCCTTTAAGTATATGTAACTTTTTGTTACAATGTTATATTACTTAATAATGGTACTTCTATTTTGCCATTTTCTTCTGATTTTGTTATTGTTTCTGTTATCGGGGTTCTTATACTAAAAAAGGAGGGGGGAATGAAAAAACTCAAAATTGTGTTTTATATTTAATTTTTGTAAATTAAAAGTGTTTATACTTAATTGAACTATTTAATTTAAAAAGTTCTCTTTGCTTATTTTGATTTTACAAATTGCAACGCAGTGCGTAGCCTATTTACTTAATAAAATAGAAAAATTGGTGCCGGAATAATGGATAATAAAAAGCTAATAAACATTGCAAATACATTAAAAGATTTACTTGAAAAATCCGGTATTCCTGTTGAAAATATAGCGATATTCGGTTCTGTTATGAAAGGAACAGATAAGGCTGAAAGCGATATTGATATGATTGTAATTTCAAAAGCATTTGAAAATAAGAATATTTTTAAAAGGGCTGATATGCTTTATAAACCCGAAACAGAGTTTATGAGAATAATTAAAATGCCCGTTGATATTATTTCATATACAAGGGCTGAATATTTGGAGTCTCTTGAATCTAAAAGATTGGAAAGCAGAATACTAATTTAGTGTAAATTTTTCAACTATCTCTTATTCCCCCTAATTTCCCTTTTGAAAAATCGATTATTTTGCATAATTTAAGCCTA
>DAINPX010000281.1:0-4630 GCA_036743235.1 Melioribacteraceae bacterium | reverse complement strand
CAATGGTTCTAAATTTAAATTTGTTAAATAAAAAGTTTAATGTTATTTTTGAAGTCTCAATCCTTTCTACTCAAGGCAATGGTTCTAAATAAGATAAAAATTATTGGTATCGTAACATCAAGCGGCACGAGTACGGTCAATTTGTCTCAATCCTTTCTACTCAAGGCAATGGTTCTAAATAGCTCAAATATAATAACTTAGCAAAATTTCCAAAATTTCAAAGAGCCGAACAAAACATTTAACTTATTATAAAATAAATAGTTAAAGCGGCTTATTAAAAAAAATCGCAAACCTAAGTAAAAAAAGGCATATGGGTTACCTATTTTAAGCCAAAAATACAAAATTATTACTTTCATTGCAACTAAAAAATGTTATTTTATAATAATTTATGACACTATTTATTAAAAAAATATTTATTCGCAAACCTAAAACAAAAAACACTATTTTTGAGGTTTGCGAATTTTGGGTCTTTAAAACCTTCGTTTTTTGCCAAAAAATGCAGGTAAAAAAAGTAAAAAATCGCAAACCGATTATTAATTCCTCACATTTTATAGGTTTGCGAATTTTTTAAAAATTTCCGTTTTGTTAAGTAAAACAACTTAAAGCATTATAAAACAATAAGATATAAAATTTTAACCGTAACTAACAAAATTCGCAAACCAAATGGTAAAAAAACACAAAATTTTGGGCTTTTTGTAACAAAAGCCGGCAATATTAGGTTTTAAACAAAAGTAGTTTAATCGCTTTTACCGTTAATAAAAAAATATATTACAAATCGGGTGTGCCAAAACCAACACCAACAGCACTAGCCGATTGAACCGCCTGACAATCTTTACTAACTAATTTTTGTTTTGCAATACAATCTTCAATTTTGGCATATTTTATTTCGGTCCCTTTTAAAGTAACCATAATACCAAATTTCTTTTTAATAGCATACTGAATTGCAAAAGTACCAAACTTTGTAGAAAGAATTCTATCGAAAGGCGTAGGGCTACCGCCACGCTGCAAATGACCCAAAACGGTATATCTTGTTTCCAGCTTTGTATTATCGGCAATATTTTTTGCAACCAATTCCCCAATTCCGCCAAGCTGCAACGGGTCTGTTCTTTTTTTATCCGTAGCTTTAACAATTAAATTACCGCCGGCAGGTTTAGCCCCTTCGGCAACACAAACAATACTAAAACGTTTACCGGACATATTACGCGAAATTACTCTATCGTAAATAACATCCCAATCAAAGGGCATTTCGGGTAATAAAATAATATCGGCACCGCCTGCCAAACCGCCGTTTAATGCAATCCAACCTGCATAACGCCCCATAACTTCAATAACCATAACTCTGTGATGCGAAGAAGCGGTAGTATGTAAGCGGTCTAAAGCTTCGCTAACAACAAAAACTGCAGAATCGTGTCCAAAAGTTTGGTCGGTAGCATCTAAATCGTTATCAATGGTTTTAGGCACGCCAACAATATTCATTCCCATTTTTGCAAGTCTGTTTGCAATATGCATAGTGCCATCTCCGCCAATTGCAATTAAAGCGTCCAGGTTCCAAGCTTCGTAATTTTTTAATGCCAAATCGCTCCGGTCAACAATTTTAACCTCACCGCTACTGTTTATTTCGGGCCAGTGAAACGGGTCTCCTTTGTTGGATGAACCTAAAATAGTACCCCCCAAAGCAAGTATTCCCGAAACATCTTTATTGTAAAGTTGTTGAGCTTTTCCCTCAACCAAACCTTCAAAACCATCCATAATACCCAAAACTTGTAAACCGTAATCATGGGCGGGTTTTGCTACACCGCGTATAACCGCATTTAAGCCGGGGCAATCTCCGCCTCCGGTTAAAATACCAATTTTTTTAACTTTGTCGGATTTCAAAATAGTACCTCTTGCATTTATGTTTGCTTAAAAGTATTTACCGCTTTTTTTAATCTATCCATTATTGCCAGTCCTAACCCTTCTTCTTTTACCGGTTCGGCTAAAATTATATCAATATCTTCGGTTTCAAGTTCGTGCAACATAAAAAACAAATTAGAAGCTGCTTCTCTGTAATCTTCTGTTTTTGTTAAATATTTAGTAATGGCAAAATTAAAATTAGTATAATTGTTGCTAAATAACAATGCCCCTATTTTTTTATCTTTAAAATTAACAAGTTCGTTTTCGGTTAAAAATTTAATAGGTTTTTGAGGTGCGTAATGATATAACAACTGACCGGGTGCATTTGGGTTTTTACCGGTCTCTTTTTTTAGTAATTTTTTACCTATTTCTTCTTCAATTAGTTCGGCAGATAAGCCACCGGGGCGTAACAAATATATGTTGTTACCGGCTATCTCAATAATAGTAGATTCCACACCAACACTACTTTTACCGCCGTTTAATACAACATCAATTCTATCTTTTAGTTGTTTGGCAACATGCTGTGCGGTTGTAGGGCTAAGTTTTCCAAATCTGTTAGCACTTGGTGCGGCAATAGGCACACCGGATTGTTTTATCAGTTCCAACGCAATTTTGTTATTGGGCATTCTAATAGCAACTGTTGGGTTACCGGCAGTAATAATATCGGGTACTTTATTAGTTTTTGGTACAACTATGGTTAATGGACCGGGGAAAAACTTATTTAATAATTTTTCGATATCTTTTATTTTTATTGTACTAATTTCTTCAATTTGACTAATATTGTTTATGTGCAATATTAAAGGATTAAATTTAGGTCTTCCTTTGGCTTCAAATATTTTGGCTGCCGCAATGGAATTAAACCCGTTTGCTCCTAATCCATACACGGTTTCGGTAGGAAAAGCAACCAGACCACCGCTTTTAATAATTTCGGAAGCTTTTATTATATTTTCTGTTGTAGGTTCTAAAATCTGCATAAATATTAATTTTTTTAATGTAAATATAATAATTACATATTAATTATTTATTTATATTTAGACGGTATTTTTTTAACTAAACGGTTAGTAGTAATTATGAGCGAGTTAAATGAATTAAAAAAGTTTTGTAAATATTTATCGGATGAAAGCAGTAAAATAATTAAACCGTATTTTAGAACTACTTTTAATATAGAATCCAAAATTGACGAATCGCCGGTTACAATTGCCGATAAAAAGGCAGAAGAAAAGATGCGGGAATTAATTAATAAAGAATTCCCTAATCACGGAATAATTGGTGAGGAATATGGAATTACAAATCCCAATGCAGAGTATAAATGGATACTTGACCCAATTGACGGAACAAAAAGTTTTATATGCGGTGCTTACACTTTTGGCACAATGATAGGGCTTTTACATAACAATAAACCTGTTTTGGGTGTAATCAATCAACCGATATTAGATGAATTTTTACTTGGAGATAACGAAAATACATATTTAAATGACCAAAAAGTAATGGTTAAAAACAAAACCGAACTTAAAGATGCGGTTTTACTATCTACCGATCACTTAAATATAGAAAAATACCAAGATATTACAAAATTTAACAGTTTAATACACAAAGTAAAACTTTATAGGTTGTGGGGGGATTGTTACGGTTATTTATTACTTGCTTGCGGTTATGCCGATATAATGATTGACCCAATTATGAATATTTGGGATTTGGCTGCATTAGTTCCTATTGTTAATGGGGCAGGTGGTATTATTACAGATTATAACGGTAAAGATGCAATTACCGGGCAAAGCACAATTGCTTGTGTACCCGGCTTGCATAAAAAGGTAATAGATATATTAAATTAATTTATATTAAGTTCTTTTAATAAATAATTTGAGTTGCCTAAGTTTTTGGTAATATACAAAATATACCGTATATCTACACCAATTGATCTGCTGTAGTTGGCACTCCATGTAAAATCGTTAATAGTTGCTTCAAAAGCTCTATCAAAATTAAGACCGATTAGTTCGCCGTTAGCATTTAATACGGGGCTTCCGCTATTTCCCCCCGTTGTATCCATATTATATAAAAAAGCAACGGGAATATCATTTAAATCTTTACAAAAAAACTTATCGTTTTGTTTTGTTTTATTAAGTTCATACAAACGCTCGGGAATTTTATAAACATCGCCTCTGTAACTTTTATCTATAATACCGCTTAAAGTTGTAAACGGTTTATAATAAGTTGCATCGGCGGGAGAGTAACCTTTAACTTTTCCGAATGTTAAACGTAAAGTACTATTTGCATCGGGTATAAATTTTTTATTTTCCATTTTCATTTTAGCTTCAACCAATAAAGGTAATAATCGGCTGTTAGCTCCGTCAAACTTTTCGTTGCTTGTTTTAATAAATTCACGATAATTTTTTAAAGCATTACAAACTATTATTAAGCTATCGTTTAATGTTATTAATTCATCTGCATTTTTATCAATAAAACCATTCCCTTGTGTTAAAAACAAAGAATTAGGCAATACTTCGTTTACCCATTTTGTTATATAGTATTTATTTGTAAACGAAACCGGTAAATAATTAAATACACCGTAATTATTACCCAAAGAAGAAAGTTTTTCAAAAAATTTTGTAAAAATTCTTTTTTCCATGTCCAAATTTATTTTGTTAAACGAGGAATAAAACGAATTTAATGTTTTATCTAAATAGCTTTATTTAAATTCATTAATTCTATCTTTATATTTATTAAATATCTCATTTTT
>DAINPX010000280.1:0-4652 GCA_036743235.1 Melioribacteraceae bacterium | reverse complement strand
AAAAATCCAGCAAAGAAGAAAAAACTTCTGAACAAATGGTTAAATTATACGAAGAATTAGTTTCTAAATACCCTATTATCTCAATTGAAGACGGTTTAGATGAAAACGATTGGACCGGTTGGAAAATTATGACCGATACATTAGGCGGAAAAATTCAAATAGTTGGTGACGATTTATTTGTAACCAATATCGAAAAATTAGCACGCGGTATTAAAGAAGGCGTTGCCAATTCAATTTTAATTAAACTAAACCAAATAGGTACTTTAACAGAAACTATTGATGCAATTGATATGGCACGCAGAGCAGGATACACAAGCGTTGTTAGTCACCGTAGCGGAGAAACAGAAGACACTACTTTGGCTGATTTATCGGTAGCTTTAAATACAGGTCAAATAAAAACCGGGTCTGCAAGCCGTACAGATAGAATTGCCAAATATAATCAGTTATTAAGAATTGAAGAAGAATTAGGTCCACAGGCTAAATTTGTGGGTGCACAATATATTAATTTTAAACACTAACAGTTTATTTATTAATTAGAGACGCTCAAATTTGGGCGTCTTTTTTTTTCTATTTGAGTGAGGATAACATGAAAGACAAAATTGAGATGATTGAAAGCATGATTAAACAAAACAACATTGAGATGATTGATCTTAAATGTATTGATTTAATCGGAAAGTTACACCATATTTCTTTACCCGTACGAGAAAATCTTATTAAAAAACTGATTAACGAAGGAGTTGGTTTTGACGGGAGTAGTTACGGATTTAAAAAAGTTGAAAATAGCGATATGATTTTAATTCCTGATCTGGATACCGCTGTTATTGACCCATTTAGAGAAACCCCTACTTTAAGTTTCCAATCGCACATAGTATTAACTGATTCCAATCATTCTCCTTTTTTACAAGACGGACGATATTTAGTAAAACAAACCGAAAAGTTATTAACAGAAATTACAGGTGTTGATAAATCGCTTTGGGGACCCGAATTTGAATTCTATATTTTTTCAAATGTAGATTATGATACTAGAACGGCTACATCTTATTATAAGGTAGAACATGCCGAAGAGTTTTATAAAAGAGCTTATCATGCTGCCAATCCATTCGATTTATACGATGATTTTAGGGATGAAGCTTGTAGATATTTTAAAAAACTTGGAATAGAAGTTAAATATCACCACCACGAAGGGGGCGAACGCGGACAGCAGGAAATTGAAACCGTATTTTTTGATCTATTAAGTGCAGCAGATAATATTGTTATGGCAAAATATATTTTATTCAATCTTGCCAAATCTAAAGGATTATATGTTACTTTTATGCCAAAACCGATGTATCATCAACCCGGTAACGGTATGCACTTACATATGTTTTTACAAAAAGAAGGTAAAAACGCTTTTTATCAAAAAGGGGAATACGGAAATATTAACGAATTGGGAAGATATTTTATAGGCGGTTTGCTAAAACACGGTCCTGCTCTTTCTGCTTTTACCAACCCAAGTACTAATTCATACAAACGTTTGGTACCCGGTTTTGAAGCCCCGGTTGCTATGGTATATGGTCAAGGTAATCGTGCATCGGCAATTAGAATTCCAAAATATATTTCAAACCCGGAAGAAACACGCTTTGAATACCGCCCTCCTGATGCTACAGCTAATCCATACTTATGTTTAACTGCAATGCTTTTGGCGGGTATTGACGGTTATGTTAATAAAATAGACCCGGTTAAAGAAGGATACGGTCCTTTTGATAAAAATATTGATGACGAATCGGCTAAAGAAGGTATTAAATTTTTACCCCGTAATTTAGCAGAAGCTTTAGATGCTTTAGCTGTTGATAACGAATTTTTAAAACGTGGCAATATTTTTACCGATGAATTAATTAATCAATGGGTAAAAACCAAAAACGAAGAAATTAAGTCAATTGGTACAATGCCCCATCCTTTTGAATACAAAATGTATTTTACTTTATAACTTTTTATAGTTATTATTTATAGTTTAATTATAAACAAAAACCCCCTTTAATAGGGGGTTTTTGTTTTTACTCTTTTGTATAATGATGTATAAAAATAATTAATAATTTAATTAATTTCTTTTACAGCTATATCACCACCGGAAGTAGTAGCTTTAATAGAATTACCTCCGTCATTACATTTTCCGATAAATTTAGAAGACGAGATCTTTTCGGTACTTGTTAAAGGTATATTAACGCTTATATCTCCGCCGGCAGTCCTTAACTCCAAATCTGCTTTAATACTTTTTTCAACCAATAATTTAATATCACCGCCAGATGTACTTAAATCTATCCCTTTGTTTTCTCCTCTTAATTCTACTAAAACATCTCCTCCGCTAGTAGATGCTTCTATTTTGCTATTTACTGTTTTTAATTTAATATCACCGCCCGATGTAGATACGCTTATGTCCCCTTCCGTATTATCTACAACAATATCTCCTCCCGAAGTGGATGCAGAAACTGACCCTTTAGTACTAGAAAGTTCAATATCACCGCCCGATGTAGAAAGTTTCTTTAACCCGCTTACAAAATCAATTTTTATATCACCACCGGAAGTTTTTAATTCCAACATATATTCGTTTGGAACCATAACAGTATATTTTAAACGAATATTACTAAAAGACGAAAAAAATCCTGAGCCTTTTCGTTCCCCTTTTACATACACTTCCATCTCTTTTTTTTCTATTGTAAAATCCATTTTGCTTTCGGCTTTCTTATTTCCGTAAACTTTAACATTCACTTCATTTTTATCCCAGCTTTTTATTATTACATCTCCCCCTCCCCCTGCAGATAAAAATAACTTTTCACCTTTGTTTACATTAAAACTTTTTTCTTGTAATAATTTTAAATCCTCTGCTAATAAATTTAACGAGAACAAAAAAACAAATACTACAAACAATAAATTTTTCATAACTTTTTCTCCTATTTATTATTTAGACTTCAGTATTTAAAAAAAGTTACGCTTTTGTTTAATATTATTAAAAATATTGCATTGTTATTAAAAGTTAAATTAAGTAATTTTGAATTTTAATAAATCACTAATACGGATTAAACAAATGAAAGTATTAAATTATACCTTTTTAATTCTTTTTTCTTTTTTCTTTTCAATTAAAGCAAGTGAAATTTCTTTTGATAATTGGTTAATATTAGGTCCAATAAAAACACCTAATAAAAATATAGAACAAACCTTAAAACCTAATTATTTTGATATTGAAAAATTGAAACCTGTATTGGGAATTGAATATAATATTAAAGGTAATAAAATTAAGTGGCAAGAGAGTAATAAGTTTACTAATTATAAAAGCGGAGATTTACTTTACAGGGGCACTTATTTTACCAATAACGGTTTTGCAAAAATTAAATTTAGCTTAATTACCAACAACCAATTTGAGTTATTTGTTAACGGACAAAAACAAATTTTTGAATACAATAAAAAAGAAAACAAAACTCCGTATGAATTCAGCTTATTTTTAGAAAGCGGTAAACATACTATTTTAATTAAAAGTATAATGCCGGATAGTGCGGTTAATTTTACATTAAAAGCAGTACCCGATAGCAATTCAAAAAATATAACAATTAGTTTTACTAATAATCCAACCCGTTACGTAACTTTTAACGATTTATTGGATAATCCCAAAGTTAAATCAATATCCGTATCACCTGAAGGCAAATATGCTATCATCAATCTTACTGAACGTAATAAGTCTAAAAACGGCAATGATTCATATTTTAGATTATTTGATTTGAAGGAAAATAAAGAAATAATGTCTTATCGCGGACTTTTGGATTTATCTTCTTTTCAATTTAGCAACGTTGATAATATTGCCGCATATACAAAAACCGATAAAAACGGAACAAATTTATTTATTGCCGACCTAAAAAACGGAACGAGTAGATTATTACTTTCCGAAATAAAAAATTTCGATTCATTTTACTGGGCTCAAGACGGTAAGTTTATTATCTATTCTATTAAAATAGATCGACCTTCTAAAACTATAGGATTAAAAAAATATGAAAATATGACAGACCGATACCCTTGGAGTAATTCATATAACTTGCTTTATTTTGTTGATGTTGAAAGCGGCTTTACCAATCAATTAACATTTGGTGATGAAGGAACAGACTTTAATTCTATTTCTCCCAATAGTACTCATTTAATCTATTCTACAACAAAATTTATTTCGGATAAACGTCCATATTCAAAAACCAACTATTATTTACTTAATATAGAAACATTAAAATCCGATAGCTTGTTTTCAATGTATAGGGGTGGTACTGCAATATTTTCACCCGATGGTAATAAAATAGCAATTACGGGAGGACCTACCGAATTTAATAACTTGGGTTTAAACTTACCCAACAATATGATTGCAAACGATTATGACACACAATTATATATTTATAATATAATTACTAAAAACATACAAGCATGTTCAAAAGATTTTAACCCAAGTATTTCTTCTGTTTTTTGGACAGATAACAACACATTATATGTTAATACTACCGATAAAACCGAAGAACATATTTACAAATATAATATAGCTAAAAATACATATACTTATATAAATTTAGGGGTTTCGACAATAGGTTCTATCGATTTTGATAAAAACGGAACAACGGTTGTTTATTCGGGGGCAAAAGTAAATG
>DAINPX010000279.1:0-4672 GCA_036743235.1 Melioribacteraceae bacterium | reverse complement strand
CGGAAATTTTAGATTATAAAGATGCACTTAATTATGATAATAAATCTGGAATTTATTACTCTATTGCAAAAGAGTATTTGAGGTTGAATAAAATTTCCAATGCTATTCAAAATATTAATAAAGCAATTGAGCTTGATTCAATAAATATAGATTATTATTTGCTTGCGGGTCAATTATACTCATTAAACAGAAAAAACGATTATGCAATCGAATCTTTTGAAAAAGTTATTAATTTAGATTCATTAAATTACAAAGCACTTTTTGCATTAGGTGAATTATATTCGGCAAATAAGCCTCGTAAAGCATTGGAAATTTATAACAAAGTATTAGATTTAATAGGTCCCGAATGGAGTGTTTTGGTTAATATTGCAGAATTGAACGAAAGGATGGGGAATGTTGAAAAAACCGTTTCTACTGTTGAAGAATTGTTAAAAATTAATCCGAGCAATATAGAATTACAAAAACTATTAATTGAAGCCTATATTAAAACAAAACAATATGAAAAAGCTATAGCACTTACAGATGAAGCTTTACAATCATTTCCTGACGATATTAATTTAATTGAATATAAAGCAAATTCGTATGTGAAATTAAATAAATGGGAAGAAGGTTATAAGTGGTATAAAACTTTAATTAAAAGAAGTGATTTGGATTATGATAATAAATTACGTATTGTTACCGGTTTTTTGGAAGAATCGGACAAAGACAGCCTTTTAGTAAATTATACCGAAGATTTGTTATTAACGGTTGATAAAGATAGTACTACTTGGCAAACTAAAGTTTATTTGGCTGAATTATATGTTAGGCAAAAAAAGGATAGCTTGGCAATAAAATTTTTTGGTTCTGCATGCAGACTTGCCGAATGGAACGACCAACTATGGATAAGGTACGGCGGATTTCTTTTTGATTCTCGCAATTATGACGAAACAATAAGTGAAATGAGAATTGCCTATGGTTATTTTCCTCAAAACTTTTTAATCAATCTTTTGTTAGCATATGCTTATTCGCAAAAACAAGATCACAAAAATGCTATAATATATTTTGAAAACTGCCATAATTTAAAAAGGGATGATGTTTCGGTTATTAATGGTTTTGCTTTTACCAAATACTCATTAGGAGAGATTGACACCGCATTGGTATTATTAGACAAGGCGTTATTGTTGGATTCCCAAAATGCCCAGGTTTATGGAATGATGGGAATGATTTATAGCAAGCAAGAAAACTTTGCAAAAAGTGATAGTTCTTATGAAAAAGCTATATCATTAAATTCTGAAGATGCTTTACTGTTAAACAATTATGCTTATTCTCTTTCCGAGCGAGGTTTACAATTAGAAAGATGTTTGGAAATGGCAACAAAAGCTGTAACAAAAGAACCTGAAAATTCGTCTTATTTAGATACAATAGGTTGGATATATTTTCAGTTGAACAATTATGATAAAGCAAAAGAATATGTTAAAAAAAGTTTGGAAATAGAACCGGATAATGCAACTGTTATAGACCATTTAGGAGATATTTACTTTAAACTTGGTGATAAAAAGAAAGCTAAAGATTATTGGAATGAAGCATTTAAAATTGATAAAGAAATAAAAAACTTAAGGCAGAAAATTGAGAAAGGTGAATTGTGAGATTTATAAAAAGTAATTATTTAATTATATTTTTGTTGTTAAGTGTATTGTATGGATGTGCACCTTCCGTAACTAATATTAGTGAAGAATCGTTACCTTATGATAGACTTGTAAAAAAATTGGAAGGAAACAGAAGAAAAATTAACACTTTTATCGGAAACGGTATTCTAAATGTAGAAAGTACTCAACTAACAGCAAAAGGGAATTTTGAGGTTAGCATTAAAAAGCCCGATTCAATAAAAATTTCGATTTATGGACCTTGGGGTATAGATTTAGCTCATGCCTTAGTTACCAAAAAAGATTTCATATTTTATGATGTTATGAATAATACAGTTTATAAAGGAGAAATAAACAAACCGGTTTTACAAGAAATATTTAAGGTGGATTTATCGTTTGATGAATTAGTTGATGCTTTTGCCGGAGCAGTTAATTTGACGGATAAATTACGGCTTGACCCAACTGAATATGATAATGCAGGTGAAGATTATATAATGACTTATGCCGATAGCAGTAAAAAGGTTAAAAGTGTTTATCAAATAAGTCAAAAAAAACTTGAGATTAAAAAGTACGGATATTATAAGTTTCCAAACAATTTAATTCTTCAAAGTACTTTTTCAGATTTTAAGGTTTTTGAAGATGTACCAATTCCATTTAAAGTTTTAGTTGAAAACAAACAAAATAAACAAAAAATAAATATAGAATATCGAAATATTAAAGTAAATACGGAAATTGAAGACTTAAACTTATCTATACCTTCAGATGCCGAAATAATAGAATGGTAAAAAATCTAATTATTTTTTTATTATTAATACTGCCTTCACTTGTTTTAGCTCAAGATAATTTATCTAATAAAAATGAAGAGTTAAGTGAAATTAGACAAGAAATAAAAAAACTTGAGCAGGAAATAGAGCAAAAATCTATTGCAGAATCGGAATCTTTACATGAACTGGAAAAGATTAATAAGCAAAATTTGCTTTTAAATAAACTTATTAACGGATTATTATTTGAAGAAAAATACAAAGAATATGAGATAGCAACAATTGATTCCGGTATTAGTAAAACAGAAAGTGAAATTAAATTTTTGAAAGATAGTTATTCTAAATATTTGGTATGGGTTTATAAAAACAAAGGAGATAATACTCTAAAATATCTTTTTAATGCGGGTTCAATAAATAAAGCATTATTTAGACTAAAATATCTAAATTATTTGACAAAAAAGAGTAAAGAAAATTTAGCTAAATTAAAAGAAGTTAAAAACGATTTACTTATTCTAAAAGATAAAAGGAACAAAGAATTATTAGAAAAAGAAAAGTTAATAAAAGAAAAGGAATCCGAACAAAAGGTATTAAACGAAAAGAAAAAAGAAAAAAATACTTTATTAAAATCGCTTAAGAAAGATAAAAAATATTTAAATAAAGAAATTACCGATAAACGTAATTCGGAAATTATGATTAAAAATCTAATTTCAAAATTAATTGAAGAAGAGAGGATTAGAAAAACAAAAGAAAAAGAAAAAAGACTATCGGCAAGTGACAATAAAAATATTGAAAAAACCGAAAGTACGGATAAAAAAGAAACGCAACGCGAAAAAATATTTACTTCAATTAACTACGATAGTTTTGAGAATTTCTCATCGTTAAAAGGAAAATTAAACTGGCCCGTTAAATCGGGAACAATAATTAGAAAATTTGGAGAAAATGTAAACGAGAAGTTAAAAACCGTTACTTTAAATTACGGAATTGATATAAAAACATCAGGTAGCATGCCGGTTTTGGCTGTTGCCGAAGGTGTTGTTTCTGCAGTGGATTGGATACCCGGATTTGGAAGTGTTGTAATTATTACTCACAGTAATAATTATCGAACTGTTTATGGTCATGTCGGAGACCTTTTTGTAACCGAAGGAGTTAAAGTAAAAAGAGGGATGGTACTTGGTAATGTAAATGAAAGTTTAGAAGGAAATATCCTCCATTTTGAAATTTGGAACGATAGAAATTATCAAAATCCACAAGTTTGGTTAAGTAGATAGGTTATAAAAGACTAAATAATTTTATAGTTTTTAATATAGTAGTATGTTCTAATTTTATTTTATTTAAATGATCCGAATAAAAATATTTTAATAAAATTAGAAATTAAATTAAATTATTAAAAACAAATAATTAAGTTATATTTAGAACTTTTTAAGTAACTGATATTGTTAGAATTAAAGTAATTATAAATTGACTTTCAGTATTATTTTAGATAATTTTAAAGGTTAAAATATTTGGAAAAATTATGTTATTAGAGTATATTCCGATTTTTTTAGTATTAATAATAGCCGTTTTATTTGCAATTTCAACGGTTTTTTCCTCTAAAATTTTTGGACCGTTTAGACCCAATAAAATAAAAATAATGCCGTATGAAAGCGGTAAAGACCCAATAGGAACTACACGAGAAAGGATATCAATTAAATATTATTTGGTTGCAATGCTTTTTATAATTTTCGATATAGAAGTTATATATGTATATCCTTGGGGTGTTCAGTTTAGAGAACTTTACGCTAATTATGGAATGTTTGCCTTTATGCCGATGTTATTGTTTTTGGTGGTTTTAGAAATCGGCTTTTTATATTTATATAAAAAAGGAGGGTTAAATTGGGATTAGAAGCAAAGTTACAAACGGATGGTTATATTGCTACAACTATAGATGCTGTTGTTGCTTGGGCTAGAAGAAGTTCCGTTTGGCCTATGCCGTTAGGCATTTCTTGTTGTGCGATAGAAATGATTGCTTCGGCAGACCCAAAATTTGATATTTCTCGTTTTGGTAGCGAAGTAATGCGTTTTACCCCTCGTCAATGCGATTTACTTATTGTAGCAGGTACTGTTACGTATAAAATGGCTAAGGTAGTAAGAAGGATCTATGACCAAATGCCGGATCCAAAATGGGTTATTGCAATGGGAGTATGTACAAGTACCGGAGGAATGTATCGTTCTTATTCCGTTGTTCAAGGAATTGACCAGTTTCTACCTGTAGATGTTTATACTGCCGGCTGTCCTCCGAGACCGGAGAAT
>DAINPX010000278.1:0-4716 GCA_036743235.1 Melioribacteraceae bacterium | reverse complement strand
TGAATATCAATCAATAAACATGAATTCTGCCGGTACAGATTCTTTTTATTGTTATATTCCTCAACAACCGGAAGGAACAACAATTTATTATTATATATCTGCTTCAAATGTTAACGGTAAATCTGTTGCAAAACCTTTATCTGCCCCAAATGGTTACTATTATTTTTCTGTAAATACACCATTATCGGTTAATTTAATCTCTTTTAATTATGATATTAATAAAAATAATTTAATATTTAATTGGGTAACCGCTTCCGAACTAAACTCATCACATTTTGAGATAACTTTTTCCGAAGACCAAGATCCGTTAAAAAACGTGTTAATATGTACAATTAAATCTTCCGGAACCACTTCCAACATTTCAAGATATTCACATTCTATACCATTAGAACAAATGAAAAAAGGTTATTATTATCTATGGGAAATTGATTATTTAGGTACAAAAACTAATATCGGAAAAGTATATTACGAAGGAAATTACAATCTATCATATAATTTAAATCAAAATTATCCTAATCCTTTCAATCCTTCTACAGTTATTTCATTTACTTTACCTATTAAAGAAAGAGTAAATATTTCAATTTATAATTCTTTGGGACAATATATAGGAAATTTAGTTGATAATGAGTTTACTGCAGGTAATCATAAAGTGGTTTTTGATGCAGAATCATTTTCTAATAAAATTGCAGGTGGTGTTTATTTTTATAAATTAACAACTTTAAATTATTCATTAACTAAAAAAATGCTATATTTAAAGTAAATTATTTTTCAATAATTTTGACAAAAACCTTGTTAAACTTTTTAGCAAGGTTTTGTTATTTTAAACACCAAACTGACTTAAATGATGATTTAAATGGGCGTAAATCAATTTGCCCCATTCTTTTTTGGATAACTTACCAAATGCAGGATGAGAATTTTTTACATTTTTGGCATATAAATTATCAAAATTTTTAACATAATTTTTTAATAAATTAATATCATTACTAAAAGTACTTGGTTTTGTTCCGCCTTTACCTTGTTTTAGCTCATCAGTTGTTTCAATTTTACCTTTGGGTGTAGGCATGCCAAACATAATTAAAAAAAACATTATTTTCCCTATTAAAGCAGGCATTATTGTTTTACATTTAATTTCTCCCAACGCCATTTTAATTTGGTCGGTACAGTGGCAAATCATTTCTCCGCATTTCATCTTACCCCATAATCTATCACTATTTTCGGAAAGTTTACCAATACGTTCAATAATGCTTAAATTAGTATTATTATCTAAAATTGTTTGCATTTATTCCTCTATCTTATAATTAATTAATTCATCATACCAATATGGTTTTATATTCTCTAAAGGATGTATTTCTAATTTAGTTTTTAATAATTCATATTCATTTTTATTAAGAAACGGAAGTATGGTTGTAGGGTTATGTTTAATTTTTTTACTGTTAAATATTTCAATAATTTGCTCTGTATTTAAACCGTGCTTTTGTTTAATTTCATTAAATGCAAACAATAAGTCGAAAACATTTATTTTATCATCATTAAATTTAATAATAATAGTATTAATAAATTCTTTACTATAAGTTTCAGGAACGTCTTTAAGAGAGTACCATAACTTTATTACTTTTCTTTTTCCTTCTTCATTTTGTTTACTAATAAAATATAAGAAAAAGTCCCCCCTTTTCATTTTATCTAATTTTTCTTTTATTTCCTCACTTTTAACCTGCGAAAAGTGAAAAAAAATATCCCCTTGATAAATTAAACTTTTTAAGAACCCGTAACCTTTTTCGTTAAACTTCTTCACTCTACAAAAATCTAACTGTTCATTAATATTCATAATTAATCCTAATTGGTATAATAAGATAAAAAAAGATTAAGATATTTCAAATTAATTTATTATATTTAAGATTGTAAATTTTATGATAGTGTATTTTCCATTTCCGAAAAACTTTTCTCAAAATACCCGATTAAATCGAACAATCTGTTTATTCATAAAATAATTTAATAATTAAATTACCTATAAGGTAAAAAAGGTAAAAAATGACATTTGAAGAAATGGGTTTAGAACCCAAAATTTTAGAAGCAATAAAGGAGTTAGGATTTGAATCGCCAATGCCAATTCAAGATAAAATAATTCCTATTCTATTAAACGATGATATAAGAGACGTTGTTGGTTTAGCACAAACCGGCACAGGTAAAACAGCAGCATTTGGCTTACCGATAATTCAAAAGGTTAATACAAGATTAAAAAAAGTTCAATACTTAATTCTAAGTCCAACCCGTGAATTATGCTTACAAATTGCCGATGATTTACAATCATTTGCAAAAAATAAACCGGATATAAATATTGCCGCAATATTTGGCGGTGCAAGTATTGATAGACAAATTCAAAAGATACAAAAAGGAGTTCATATTATTTCGGCAACTCCGGGAAGACTATTAGATTTAATTAATCGCAATGTAGTAGATTTGTCTAACGTTAAAACGGTTGTTCTTGATGAAGCCGATGAAATGTTAAACATGGGTTTTAGAGATGAATTAGAAGGTATTTTAGTTGAAACGCCGGCAGAAAAAAATACTTTGTTATTTTCTGCAACAATGCCTAATGAAGTTATGGCAATTGCAAAAAACTACATGCATGAACCTATTGAAATATCTGTTGGTAAAAAAAATACAGGTGCCGAAAACGTTGAACATATGTGTTATTTTGTTCATTCCAAAGATAGATATCTTGCATTAAAAAGAATTGTTGATTATTTCCCAAATATATACGGAATTATATTTTGTCGTACTCGTAAAGAAACTCAAGAAGTTGCAGATGCTTTAATGAATGACGGTTATAATGCCGATGCTTTACATGGAGATTTATCGCAAGCGCAAAGAGATACGGTAATGAATAAGTCTAGAATAAGAAACTTAAAATTATTAGTTGCTACTGATGTTGCTGCAAGAGGAATTGACGTTGATTCTTTAACACATATAATTAACTATAACTTACCTGACGAAAATGAAGTTTATACCCACAGAAGCGGAAGAACCGGAAGAGCAGGTAAAAAGGGTATTTCTATTATAATTGCAGGATTAAGAGATAAAAGCAAAATTAAATTAATTGAAAAACAAATTAACAAAACCTTTAAATATGTTGAAGTACCTACAGGTCAAGAAGTTTGTGAAAAACAATTGTTTAATATGATTGATACGGTTGAAAAAACAGAAGTTGATTATACGCAAATTGACCCCTATTTACCAACTATCTTTAAAAAACTTGAATGGTTGGATTATGAAGAATTAATTAAAAAATTTGTTTCGGTTCAATTTAACAGATTTTTGGATTATTATAAAAACATGCCAGATTTAAATACTCCTATGGAGGTTAAAAAGACTAAATCAGGAAAAAGAAGTGCTGCCTACGAATTTACTCGTTTCTTTATTAACCTAGGAAGAACGGACGACTTACGCCCTACAACTTTAATTGGTATGATAAATGATTATACCAGAACAAAGGATATTGAAATTGGTGAAATTGAAATTTTACAAAACTATTCATTCTTTGAAGTTGAATCGAGCGTTACGGATTTAATATTAAGTTCATTTAAAGATAAAAAGTTGAAAAAACGAGATATAGTTGTTGAAGTATCCGAGTCAAAAAGAGGTGGCAGCTCAAGAAGAAGCAATTCTTCAAGAACTGAAAGAGGGAACGATAGAGAAAGAAAAGACGATAGACGCACATTTAGAGGCGAAAGCGATAGAAGACAAAGCAGAAGAAGTGACAATAAACTTGGAAGAAGTGAAAGACCTTTTTCTAGTGATAGAAAAAGTGATTCACGAAATGATAAAGATAAAAGAGGTTCTGACCGTTCCTCAAGTAACTCTCGTAATAGATTTGAAGATAATTGGACTCCTTCTAAAGATAGCGGAAGAAGCGGGAAAAAAAGAAATAAAAGATAATTTTATTCTTTTTGATTTTATTATTCTAAGGGGATTATTCAAGTCCCCTTTTTTATTTTAAATTTTTCTTTTTATTTATATTAAATATCCTTATTTTTTAATTAAAACTAATATAGGTTTAATATGCAAATCGATAACTATTTAATTCGTAATATGAAAGAAGAAGAAACTGTTATTGCAATTGATTGGGCTTCTAAAGAAGGATGGAACCCCGGAGTTTACGACTTAAAAGCTTTTTATAAAACAGACCCAACAGGATGGTGGATTGGCTTACTTAAAGATGAACCCATAAGTGTAATTACTGCAATAAAATACAAATCAGGTTTTAGCTTTGTCGGGTTTTATGTTGTTAAACCGGAATTTAGAGGTAAAGGTTACGGTATTAAATTATGGAATAAAGCAATAGAATCGTTAAACGGTATGATATGCGGATTAGACGGAGTTGTTGACCAACAAGAAAACTATAAAAAGTCAGGGTTTGTTTATGCCCATAGAAATATCAGATATAAAGCACACGGAATTAAAGACCTAAACACTAATACAAATATTTTTGATATTAGTTTAATTTCATTTCCTAACTTAATTAAGTATGATTTAGAATGTTTTCCCTCTCCCCGACCCGAATTTTTAGGCGAATGGATTAAATCACCCGAAAGTTTTACACATGGTTTTTTACAAAATAACTTACTTAAAGGTTACGGTACAATACGAAGATGTGAAGAAGGTTTTAAAATAGGTCCTTTATTTGCCGATAGCGAAACAATAGCCGAAGAATTATTA
>DAINPX010000277.1:0-4718 GCA_036743235.1 Melioribacteraceae bacterium | reverse complement strand
CGGCAGTATTGGAAACAGGAAAAATATATATTAAAAGAAGTGAATTTGAAAAAGCTATAGATTTATATAATACAGCAATAAAAAAGATACCGGATTCTGATAAAGTACCGGAATTGCTGTTTGCAAAAGCAAATGCACATGTCGAGCTATTAGAAATGCAAGCGGCTTATGAAACATATAATCAAATTATAACATATCATGACGGTTCAATTTTTGCAGCTAAATCAAAAATTGAAGTGGGTATTTTAGAAATGAATAGAGGAGCATTTGAATCTGCAGAATCATTATTTAAAGAATTAGGGAGTAGTAGAACCGATGATATAGGAGCACAAGCCCAATATTATTATGGTGTAACCTTGTTTAATCAAAATAAGATAAATGATGCAGTCTCGGCTTTTGTAAGGGTTCGTTCTGTTTATGCATCATACGATGAATGGTATGCAAAAGCTTTAATTAAATTAGGTGATTGTTATGTAAAAAAGAAAGACTTGAAACAAGCAAGAGAAATGTATAATGCCGTTGCAAAAAAGCATAAAGACGATGAATTAGGTAAAGAAGCAATTAGTAAATTAAGAAGATTATAATATGAAAAGAATTTTAATAATTGTTATTAGCATGTTAGGGTATTCCCTTATGTATTCACAAGGGATCGAATTGCCGGATTTTGTTATTACCGGAGTGCAATCGGTTTCAATTCCAATATTACCTAAAAAAAGTCCTGAACCGATAAGTACAATTACGCATGAATTTATTAAGCCGATCTATACTCCTGAAGATTTTAAAATATCCGAGCCTTCTGCTCCAATAAAAGTGGATGCGGAAATATTTAAAGTTAAACAGCAGTTAAACGGTAGTTTTACTGTTGCTGCCGGTATTAATACACAACCAATGGGTGAAGTTTATTTTTATAATACTTTTGATAAGATATTTTTATATAGTAAAGTATATGGTAAATTTATTCGTGCATTTGAAAATAATTCAGATTTAAGTAGAACCGGAGTAGATTTTTCGAGTAAGTATTTTGTTGATAATGAATCTGTCTTTTTGCCTGCTACAAAAATTGAGATTGGAGCAGATTATGAAAGGATATGGTACAAACATTTTAAGTCTGCTAATCCCGAATTTCAGAATAAAATACAGAAAGGTTCGACTAAATTTTTAATAGAAAATACTTTTGTTAAAGAATTTAATTTTGGAGCTTCTATTAAACTGAACGGAATGTTTACAAATACATCAGATTATAGATCAATGGATATAGAAAGCAAAGGCTTTTTTAGCTCGGATTTTAATAATATAAATTTTAGTTTTGAAGGGCTATACATTAGGCAGTATATTTCCAAAGAAAAATTACAATCCTATAATTACGATTATTATAACGCAAATATATCTGCAAAATATAAACCAAGTAAAAACCTATCGTTTGGAGCTGGATTTTATGTGGCAAATTACGATTCCAATTCATTTTTTAGTCCTTCAGCTTTTGTACAAGTTAACTTAAATAATAATATTGCTTTTGATGTGAAATTTATGCCCATTACAAGATTTTATACTTTTCAAGATTTCTTTGCTGAAAATAAATATATTAAATTTGCAGGCAAAGATAACCACTATGAAGAGCATAAAGGCAATTTTAGTTTAGTATTAAGGTATAACTATTTAAAATTAATTGAAGCTTCATTAGGAATAAATATTAAAACTGTTGAAGATAAATATTATTATTCCGATAGTAAAAATAAAGGATATTTTGAGCTTTTAACTGTTAATGATGTTAACGAATTAGAAATATTTTCAAATTATTATTTTAAGTTAGGAGATTATGGTGATCTATTTGGAGAATTAGCGTATAAAAATTATAGAATGCCTAATGATGTTGTTTTGCCTTATACTCCTGCTTTTAGTATGTCAACAAATTATAAATACCTGTATTCAAACGAAATAGCTTTAACTTTAGGTATTGATTGGAAACATAAAACATATTTTGATGATTCGAATACTAGTACTTTATCTGACTATTTAAATTTATCACTTAAAGGCGAATATTTACTATATGAAAATTTTGGAATAATTATTCAATTTGAAAATATTTTAAATAATAAAAATTATTTATATTTTAACTATTTAGAAAAACCATTAGATATTTACGCCGGTATAAATTATAAATGGTAATAATTAAATGAAACAATATCAATCGGAACTTTTAATCAATAATATTTGCCGTGAGCTAAATATAGTTGGCTCAGAGAAGACTTTTGCTTTCGATTTTTTTATTCAACGTATTTCGGAAAGTTTAAAATACGATGAGGCAATAAGAATACCGAAGCTTGGGATATTCCAACTTAAAAAAGGGATTAATGAACAAAATAGCAATAGTGATATTTTGGTTTTTGTTCCTTTTAATATCCAAAATGAAACTGAAAATTTTGCCTTCTTTAATATCCCTGTAAAAAAAAAGGAGAATGATTTAAATAAATCTATTGATGAAATATTTTCTCTTTCAGTTAATAAACCGATTATTTCCATAAAGGGAATAAATGATTCCGATAATTCTTTATTTATTATTCAAAAAAGATTAGAAGAACAGATAAATTATATTATTCAGAATAGTGACTTTTTGGAAGGTCTAAATCTTTGGGAAGATTTTGTGTTGAGTAATGGGGTTAGTTTTGAAGATGATACTACTGTGATAAATCAGGACGAAAATAATTCCGAACATGATTTATTGCCAAGGTTAGAATTTAGTTTTGCTGATGAAAAAGGATTAAACATAGAAAAAGATAATAATATAAAAGAAAATGATCTTTTAATAAATTATGTTAATGCAGATGAAGAGCTTAGTAATGCCGATTTATTTTTAGATGAAAATTTATTTAATGAAAACGAAGATAAATATGGAGTGACAGACCTTTCTAATAATGATGAAATTGAAAAAACAATTTTGGACAACCCCACAGTTACTGATAATGAGATAAACGATAGCATTAATGCTCCGGAAATATCTGACGAAATAGATAATGACCCTGAACTAAGTTTAACCGATCAATTGAACATTATTGATGAATTGACTATTACAGAGGAGCACTTAGATAATGATGAGAATATTAAAGATGACAATAGAGAGATTGCTGATGGACTTTTTGAAGATGAAAGTGAAATTGAAGATATAAAGCTTAGCTATAACGAAGCATCTAAAATAGATACAGATTGGACAAAAGAACTAGAGGATGAGTTATTTAGTGATAATTTAAATGAAGAACAAGTAGATATTTCGGAACTCAAAGAAAATTTTGATTTACCAATTGACGAAAACGAAATATCAGAGGATATAAGTTCTCTTTCAGATAAGTTAAATTTTGGTGATGAAGATAAAAATACGGAAATAAATGAGTTTGAAGAGACTTCTGATACAATTTCAAATTCATTTAATAATAGTGAGAATGATGAATCAAAAAATATTGATTACTCAGTTGAAGAGGAAGCAAAACACGAAACAAACATTGATGATCTATTCGATTCTTTAGTGGAGAAAAAGGAAGAAATAAAAACTTTAACACCTCAAAAAAATAAAAAGAAATTATTAATTTATATTTTGGGTAGCGGTTTAATAATATTTTTATTGTTATTAGGTTATTATTTTATGTTTTATAAATCTACTGATAGCAAAAAAGTTAGTAAAGTAGAAGAGCATAGCGTTACTAAAAATGAAGAAAATAAAGATGCAAAATCAGAATCTGATAAACATAATGGGAATGAGTTAATCTCAAAAGAAGATAAAATTGAAATTAAAGAAGAGAATAGTAAAAATAAGCAAGAAGAAAGCAAGCCGATAGAGCCTAAACCCCTTGAAGAAAAACAAAAAGAAACTTTAGTTAATAAAGAAAGTATAATAAACAATAAACAGAATAAAGAAGAAATTATTAAGCCAATATCAGGTGAATTATATAAAACCGGAATTGATGATAAACAAATTGCAGAAAAAATATTTTTTGACGGTAAAAAGTATAATGTTCAAACTTCATCATGGAATTCTAAAACTCAAGCCGAAAGTGCTGCAAAACGTCTTAGGTCAAAGGGAATTAATGCTTTTATTGTTAAAGTAGATTTAAGATCTTTAGGAGTATGGTATCGAATTAAAGTGTTTGGTTTTGATTCTAAATCCGAGGCTGAAGACTATATTAATAAAAATAAATTATAATTATGATAAAAAAGGAATGATATGAATTTTTTCTCTATATTTATGAAAGGCGGATTTATTATGTGGCCGATATTATTATGTTCGGTCATAGCAATAAAAATAATTATTGAAAGATATATTGTAATTAACAGATCTAAAGCAAATATTCCGGCATTTTTAGTTAAGTTACGCTCGTTTTTAAAGAAAAGAGATATTCAGGGAGCTATCAATTTTTGCACCCAAGAAAAAAGTTCGGTTAGCAATATAGTAAAAAAGGGTTTGAAGAAATTTACATTAGGAAATGAAAGAGTTAAAGAAGCTATTGAAAATGCCGGCAAACAAGAAATAGTAAAGTTAGAAAAAGGACTTTCACTTTTAGCAACAATAAGTGGTGCTGCACCGCTATTAGGCTTTTTAGGAACGGTAACCGGTATGATTGCTGCATTTAGAAAAATAGAGGATTTACATGGCTCCACTAATCCAAGTGACCTTGCCGGCGGAATTTGGGAAGCCCTATTAACTACTGCTTTTGGACTGATAGTTGGTA